>CALHPT010000141.1 GCA_938036405.1 uncultured Tannerella sp. | reverse complement strand
AGCATTCCTGCAAACGCCAAAAAGTTTTTCGTGGCACTTGCAGCATTCCTGCAAACGCCAAAAAGTTTTTCGTGGCACTTGCAGCATTCCTGCAAACGCCAAAAAGTTTTTCGTGGCACTTGCAGCATTCCTGCAAACGCCAAAAAGTTTTTCGTGGCACTTGCAGCATTCCTGCAAACGCCAAAAAGTTTTTCGTGGCACTTGCAGCATTCCTGCAAAGTCCAAAAAGTTTTTCGCGGCCTTTGCAGCATTCCTGCAAACACCAAAATGGAGAAAATGGCGCTTGCAGAAGTGCTGCAAATACTTCCCGCTACTTGATTTCGATGCCGCCGAAGACGGCCGTGCCACGGAGAATAACGACATGCGTGGTGTCGAGGGCTTCGGGTGGCAGATGGGGGCGCTTATCTTCAAAACCTCCGAAAGTGGTGCTCAGGCGGGAGTCGATGCGCCACGTGGGGGGTACACGAAGCGTGATGCCGGCAAAAGAGCAATCGAGATCGATGAATACTTCGGAGGCATCGAGGCGGGTGTTGCGCAGGTCGAGGTCGATGCCGCCGAAAATGCTGCGTAGGATGCCTCCACGAAAGACAGGCTCAGTACAGGTGGTTTTGTTGCCGCTGAAAGAAGTGTCGATGTGGATAAAACCGTCGGACGATGGGCCAGCCGAGACTTCAGAAGCAGCGGACACGCGGTAGCGCCCGGCGGAAGAGGAGATGCTGCGGCGACGGAAGAGGAGGGCCACACCGATAACGATGAGGATGATTGGCCAAAAGACACGCATGGCGTCGTAATGGATAATGTCGAGCCGAGGCAGCATGAAGACACCGCCAAGGAAAAGCAGAATGAAGCCGCTGACATAGGAGCGGTCGATGAGCTGCACCACGCCGATGGCGACAAGGATCATGGGCCAGGAGAAGAGCAGTTCGTAGAAGTCGAGATCGATGAAACCGAGGTTCTTCAGTAGGAAGATGACGCCGATGGCGATGAGCAGCAGCGGCCAGCCGAATTTTCTTTTTTCCATAAGAGGGATTGTTAGGAGGGAGTTTTTAAGTCGTGAGGGATTGTTGAAGGAGTGAAGAAGGCAGGGGAGGATCCGCCTGATGGGCCTCCCCCCTGCTTCGGTGTTCGGATCACACCCAGGCGCCGGCTTGGGTACAGACGTAGGCGGCATGATCGACGGCTAAGCGATGCGCCTCAGCCAGCGGCCGGTCGTCAAGCACGGCAGCGATGAAGGTGCCCGTGAACGAGTCGCCCGCCCCGACCGTATCGACCACCTCCACACGCGGGGTGTCGATGAACGATTCGCCGGCGGGGGTGAAGACGGCGCTGTAATCAGCCCCCGCAGTGAGGATCAGGTAGCGCAGGTTGTACGTCGCCACAAAGCGGCGGCAGAAGTCGTGCGTCGTGTCGGTCTCGAGGTCGAAGAGGCCGCGCAGCAGGTCGAGCTCCTCGTCGTTAATCTTGAAGACGTTGCAATGGCGCAAGGAGGCTGTGATCAGCTCGCGGGAATAGTAGTGTTGGCGGAGGTTAATGTCGTAGACACGCAGGGCCTTCTCCGGGACGTGCGCGAGGAGCGTTTGGATCGTGATGCGCGACCTCTCCGAGCGCTGGGCCAGGGTGCCGAAGCAGACAGCGTCGGCACGTGAGGCCAATTGCTTCATCTCGTCCGTGAGGGGAATGTGATCCCAGGCGACGCCCTCGATGATGGTGTAGTTGGGGATGCCGTCGCGCAGTTCCACGATGACGGTGCCCGTGGGGTAGTCCACGCGCTCCACGATGTAGGGGATGCGGATGCGGTCGATCTCCGTGAGGATCTCGTCGCCGAGAGGGTCGTTGCCAATGGCACTGATCGCGTAGGCCTCGGCGCCAAAGCGTGAGGCGTGATAGGCGAAGTTGACGGGTGCTCCGCCAGCTTTCTTGCCCGTGGGAAGGACATCCCAGAGCAGTTCGCCGATACCGATGATGAGGGGTTTCTTATTCATGAGCGCAGGTATTGTGGGTTATTACTTAGGCTTATTCCATACGGATTGTAGTTGGGTCACTTCGCCGTCGGCATGGATGGAGCCTTTCTCGGTGAAGAGTTCGACGGTGCGGAAAAGCTCCGAGGGGTAGAATACGTCTGTCATGGAGACGCGTCCGTCGGCAGCGAAGAACTCTACCGAGGCGCGGTCGATCACGAGGCGCCAGTCCACCGTCTGACTCTTTACGACGAAGGGGGCCGTGTGGACGGCAGCAAACTCCTTCACGGGGAGTGCCTTCGATCCGGCATGGGTGCGGTCGATGTAGAAGGCTTGACGATTGCGGTCGTAGCCGATGTCGATATGTTCGCCTTTGCTGTTGCTGAGGCGGACGCCGTAGCGTGTGGCGAGGGAGCCTTTGGCGGCTGCGAGATCGAAGGTGAGACGTAGATCAAGGGGCGAGCGGGTGAAGGGGATGCGCTTCGTAAGGTCGAGTGTGCCGTCCACTTGCAGACTTTTCAGCATGACGGTCTCGCCACGCAAGCCGTCCAGCTCGCGGACGGGCGTGGAGGTGAGCAGATAGCCCTTGCCGTCGGGGCCGGGCACGAGTCCCAACTCTCGAGGAAGAGTCATGGCGCCGCTCCAGGTGACGCACGGTTTATCGCCGGCGTAGAGCCAGTTGTTCATCCAGCCGATGAGGATCCGCCGACCGTCCGGCGTGTCGCTCCAGGTCACGCCAGCGTAATTGTCGGCACCGTGATCCATCCAGAGGGTCTCACGCTGGGGAGAGGTGAAGGTCTTACCGTCGAAGTCACCGACGAAATACTGCGTAGCCGAACCGCCCACAGGTCCGCCGGGGTTGATATTGACGATGAGCACCCATTTGCTCTCCTCGCTCCCGTCGACGGGCAGCTGGAAGAGGTCGGGGCACTCCCACACGCCGCCGTGGCCACCTCGATCGCGGCCAAAGCTGCTGAGGTAGGTCCACGATTTACAGTCGGGCGAGGCGTAGAAGCGGATCTCGTCGCCACAGGCCAGCGAAACGATCCAGCGTGACGACGCTTTGTGCCAGAAAACTTTCGGATCGCGGAAGTCGCGCGCGTCGCCGGGGTTGGGCAGGACGGGATTGCCAGCATACTTCGTCCAGGTGCGGCCGCGGTCCGTGCTGTAGGCCAAGGCTTGCGACTCGACCGTCGTCTTTTTGGCCTGTTCGGCGTCGGGATCGTGATAGGTGAAGAAGGCCAGGAGTGGCGGGTTATCCTTCGTGCCCAAGCCAGAGGTATTCTCCCAATCGACAACGGCACTTCCGGAGAAGATATAGCCGAGGCTGTCCGGTGCGAGGGCGATGGGCAGGTGTTCCCAGTGCATCAGGTCACGGCTGACGGCATGCCCCCAGTGCATGGGCCCCCAAACGGATTTCTCGGGGTAGTACTGATAGAAGAGGTGGTATTCGCCGTCGTAATAGACAAGCCCGTTGGGGTCGTTCATCCAATGTTCGGCAGGCGAGAAGTGGATTTGCGGGCGATACATCTCGTTATAGGGCCCGGAGAAGTCCTCCGCCTCGGTTTCGGCGGTGGCTGGTTTGTGTCCGGTGCAGGCGCCGAGGCTGAGCAGGGCGCCGAGGGCGTAGCAGGCGAGCGGTTTCATGTCAGTTACAGGATTAAGAAGTGGTGAGAGGAGGTGAGGAGTGGGGAATGCTCGCAGGTTGAAATCGTTCAGACGCTGCGGAGCGGTGAGCGCTGGCGACAGATGTTGCGCCGGGGGTGACAGTACAAAAAAGCCGCCCGCCATGCGGCGTGGCACGACGGGCGGCAGGCATATAAGAGCTTTTGGCGGTTATGTACCTTAGGTTATTTCAGTCCGAAGGCCTCCTTGACCTTGTCCACATAGTCGAGCTTCTCCCAGGTGAAGAGCTCCACAGAGCAGACGATCGGCTCGCTGCTGTAACGCGAATGGAACACCTTCTCTACCACCTGCGGCGTGCGGCCCATGTGGCCGTAAGATGCCGTCTCGAGGTAGATCGGGTTACGCAGTTTCAGCCGTTCCTCGATGGCTTTGGGGCGCATGTCGAAGAGGTCCCAGATCTTTTGAGCGATTTCGCCATCGCTGATCTTCACGTTCGAGCGGCCGAAGGTGTTGACGAAGATGTTCATCGGTTGGGCGACGCCGATGGCGTACGATACCTGAACTAACATCTCGTCGGCGACGCCGGCGGCTACGAGGTTCTTAGCGATGTGGCGTGCGGCATAGGCAGCGGAACGATCCACTTTCGAGGGATCCTTGCCGGAGAAAGCACCGCCACCGTGGGCGCCCTTGCCGCCGTAGGTGTCGACGATGATTTTACGTCCCGTCAGGCCGGTGTCGCCGTGGGGGCCACCGATGACGAACTTGCCCGTGGGGTTGACGAAGTATTTGATCTCGTCGTTGAACAGGGCTTGAACGTGCGGCGGATACTGGGCCTTGACGCGGGGCACGAGGATCGTGCGGACGTCGTTGGCGATCTTCTGTTGCATCTCGGCGTCAGCTTGCTCTTGTGTGCGGCCACCTTCAGCAGCTATAAAATCGTCGTGCTGGGTGGAGATCACGATCGTATCGATGCGCAGCGGGCGCCCGTTGTCGTCGTACTCGATCGTCACCTGACTCTTGGCGTCCGGCCGGAGGTAGGGCATCTTCTCGAGTTCGTTTTTACGGATGGAGGCCAGTTCGGTGAGGAAGCCGTGAGCCAGGTCGAGGGCGAGAGGCATGTAGTTCTCGGTCTCGTTGGTGGCGTAGCCGAACATCATGCCTTGATCGCCAGCGCCCTGACTGTAGGGGTCGGAGCGCTCTACGCCGCGGTTGATGTCGCCGCTCTGCTCGTGGATAGCGGAGAGTACGCCGCACGATTTGGCTTCAAATTGATATTCGCTTTTGGTGTAGCCGATGCGCTCGATGACGCGGCGGGCTACGTCCTGCACGTCGATATAAGCGCTCGATTTAACTTCTCCAGCCAGTACGACCTGTCCGGTCGTAACCAGCGTTTCGCAGGCAACTTTCGAGTCTCGGTCATAGGCCAAGAACTCATCAAGCAAGGCGTCCGAGATCTGGTCGGCCACCTTATCGGGGTGTCCCTCGGACACCGATTCGGAGGTGAATAAGTAACTCATTACAATTCTTTATTGAGTGATAAAACCATGTGTTGTAATGAATCGGAGCGATGGGGTGAGATTGTGGAGCCCTTCGGCCGCAGGGTAGGGGGGATGGCCGTTTAGCATTTTTTCCTGTGGTTGCAAGCGCTACAAATCTTTCCACGTGTCTGATTCGGCGGCAAATGTAAGTGCATAAACAGCTGGCCTCCGAAATGTGCTTCGTTAATTATCCGAAACAACGGCCGCAGTGCCCCGACCGCTATCGAAAAGAGGTCGGAGCGCCGCGGCATCTATCCGGTGGCCGGTATACGTCTTTATAATACCCCCATCGGTCATCAGGGACGCCCGACCCGTCGACCGGTAGGCCGGCAGGAGAAGGCCTTAGGCCCCGTCAGGAGTCATGCCCGCGAGGTGAAGGCTCAATGACCGAACGAAATGCCCAGCTTTTCCCCGCAGCGGATCAGGTCGTCGTCTACGGGCACGAGTCGCGTGCGGCCGGCCACCTCCTGGAGCGGCACGGAGACCATATGGCCGTTGCGCTGGCCCACCATCCGCCCAAATTCGCCACGCACGATCAGCTCCGTGGCGTGCCCCCCGAGGCGGGTGGCCAGGTTGCGATCGGCGGGTGAGGGCGAGCCGCCCCGCTGGATGTATCCGAGCACCGTGCGACGCGTCTCGAGGCCGGTAGCCTCTTCAATTTCGTGAGAGAGATAGTCCGAGGGGCTCTCGGCGCCGGTGCGGAGACCTTCGGCCAGGACGATGATGCTGTAAGGCTTGCCCCGTTGGGCGCGTTCGATCACCTTGTCGTTCACCTTGTCGATGTCGTAGCCCAGTTCAGGCAGGAGGATGATGTCCGCAGCGCCCGCCATGCCGGCATAGAGCGCTATCCAGCCCGCGCTGTGGCCCATGACCTCGACCACCATTACGCGTTTGTGCGAGCTGGCGGTTGAGTGGAGGCGGTCGATGGCATCGGTGGCCACGCTGACGGCTGTATCGAAACCGAACGAGAAGTCGGTGCCGTAAAGGTCATTGTCGATGGTCTTGGGGATGCCGACGACGTTCAGGCCCATTTTGGCGAGCTTAAAGGCCGTCTTCTGGGTGCCGTTGCCGCCGATGCAGACGAGGGCGTCGAGGCCCAGCTCGTGATAGTTCTGATAGATAATCTGGGGCTTATGGCTGAGATAGCCATCAGCGGACTTCTTGAAGGGTTTTTCGCGCGAGGTGCCGAGGATGGTGCCGCCTCGGCCGAGGATGCCCGAGAGGGTGCGCTCGGTAAAGAGTTCCACGTCGCGATCCAGCAGGCCGGAGAAGCCGTTGTGGATGCCTACGACTTCCATGCCGTAGTGCAGGAGGGCCGTTTTGCCCACGCCGCGGATAGCCGCGTTGATACCGGGGCAGTCGCCGCCGGCTGAGAGGATGCCTATCTTCATAATGCCTTTAATGAATGGGTTAGCTGGGGACAAAGGTAGGGCGGTGGGAACGAACAACTGAAAATCGGGAAGGGGCCGTGGGCAGCCGGAAGCTGCGCGAAAATGTCCGGATGGGGGTGTCTGAGCAAAAAGACGCCTCGTTGGAATGTCCGACGGGGGTGTCTGAGCAAAAAGACGCCCCGTTGGAATGTCCGACGGGGGCGTCCGAGCAAAAAGACGCCCCGTTGGAATGTCCGACGGGGGTGTCTGAGTAAAAAGACGCCCCGTTGGAGTGTCCAACGGGGGCGTCTGAGCGAAAAGACACCTCATTGGAGTGTCCAACGGGGGCGTCCGAGCGTAAGGCGCTCTTAAATGGGTTTCCAGCGGAGGCTACTTGCTCAAAGGGGCTGCTGTCGGAATATCCAACGGGGGCGCCTCAGCGTCGGCGGCCTTCTGCCTACTTCTTGTTTTCGGAGATCAGCAGCAGCTTGTCGCCTTCGTGTAACCGGAGGGAACCGTTGGGGATGAGGAACTCGTCGTCGCGCTTGATGAGCATGACTAACGTGCCGGTCGGGAGGTTCATGTCTTTCAGCGTGTCGGCCTCCTCGAGCATGCGGCGGGTGACGGTCATGTCGCGGAGGTCGGAGTCGATCTCGTCGGGCAGCTCGACGCCAAATTCGTTACCCGTCTTCTCTAACGGGGCCGAAAGACCGAGCAGGCGGGCGGCCGCGGCCAGGGTGGTGCCCTGCGTGAGGAGCGAAAGCAGCGTGATGAAGAACACGATGTTAAAGATCAGGTCTGATCCCTCCACGCCGGCCATCACGGGGTAGATGGCGAAAATGATGGGCGCCGCGCTGCGCAGTCCCACCCACGAGATGAAGAGCCGTGCGCGAGCATTGATCCGCCGGAAGGGTAGGAGGCAGAGGAAGACGCTGGCTGGCCGGGCGATGCAGATCATAAAGAGGCCTATGAGCAGGGCCACACAGGCCACGCGGAACATCTCGTGCGGGTTCACCAGCAGCCCCAGCATGAGGAACATGATGATCTGAAAGAGCCACGTAAGCCCGTCCATGAACGTGGCCACCTCTTTGCGATACGGGATGCGGTTGTTGCCGATGATCATCCCCGTGAGGTAGACCGCCAGGTAGCCGTTGCCGTGCAGCAGCCCGGTGGCGGAGAAGGTGAAGAAGGCGATCGAGAGGAGGAGGATGGGGTAGAGCGATGCGTTGTCTATGTTCAGTCGGTTCAGGCTCCAGACGGCGAAGTGTCCGATGGCGAATCCGACGGCGGCGCCCACGGCGAACTGTACCGCGAAGAGCCCCGCCACGTGTCCCCAATCGGCGCCGCCCGCTCCGGGATCCGCCGTGGCCAGTTGGACCAAGACGAGCGTCAGCATGTAAGCCATCGGGTCGTTACTCCCACTCTCCAGTTCCAGCAGGGGCCGAAGGTTGTGCTTGAGGTTCATGCGCTGCGAGCGTAGGGTGGCGAAGACCGAGGCGGAGTCCATGGACGACATCGTGGCCGCCAGCAGCAGCGAGGCGGCGCAGGCAAAGTGGATATTCGTCCAAGCCATCCCCGAGAGCCACCACACGAATAGCCCCGTGAAGACCGTAGTCAGCAGTACGCCGACCGTGGAGAGCACCGCTCCGGGGCCTACCACGGGCCGGACGTCAGCAAACCGTGTGTCCATGCCACCGGAGAAGAGGATGATGGTCAGCGCCACCATGCCAATGAACTGTGCGCTCTCCATGTTGGAGAACTGTAGCCCCAATCCGTCGCTGCCGAAGAGCATGCCCACGAAGAGGAAGAGTAGGAGGACTGGCACGCCAAAGCGATAGCCCGTCTTGCCGACCAGGATGCTCACAAACAGCAGCACGGAGCCGATCAATAGGATGTTTTCTGAGGTGATATAGTTCATCTTAGAAGCGTCAGAAAGTATGTCGTGGGGTGGGGGTCAGAGGAAGCGCACTTCTTTGAATGCGTAGCGAGCTACCTGGCCATCGCGGCGGCTAAGTAGCAGGTATCCGGCGGGCTCTATGCCGGCGATCGAGGCCTCAAACGTTCCGTCAGCATCGGCGTAGGGATAGAAGCCATCGCGGCGATAGAGGGCGTGGACATACGCCTGATGGACGTCGGACTCACCGTCCGGCCCGGCCTCGAGTCGGTCGCGGAGGTCGCAGAAATGGCCGTACCATAGGCCGAGTATCTCCAACGGGTCATAGCGCTGACCCGTGATTTGAGTCAGCGAGACGGGGTTGGGGGCGTCAGAACGAAAGACGGTTTGGTTGAGGTTGAGTCCGATCCCGATGATCGACCGCCCGACGGCGCTGCCCTCGAGCAGGTTCTCGATGAGCATGCCACAGATCTTGCGATCGTTCCAGTAAATGTCGTTCGGCCACTTCACAGTAATGCCCGCCGTGTACCGATCCAGGGTGTGCTTTACGCTGAGGGCCGCGATCTGTGAGATGCGGAAGGAACGGTTGGCGGGCATGGCACGTGGCTCATAAAGGAGGCTGAAGGTGAGGTTCTGGCCAGCCTCCGACTCCCAGGAGTTGCCCGGCTGACCACGTCCGCCGGACTGGAAGTCGCTCATGACGATCGTACCATCGGTGGGGACGTCGTCGTCCGCCAGCCGCTCCTGGAGGTAACGGTTGGTGGACTCGGTCTCGTGCAGACGGATGATGCGCGGCACGTGTAGCGGGCGCTGCGGATCAGACATACTCGTACTTGCGCCGAATCGCGGCGGGAAGCTGGAGGATGACAGACTCGTAAGAGTGGAGAATCCAGCGACGGATGTCGTGGTCGTTCATGTCGCGGTTCAGATAGATGTCATTCCAGTGCTTTTTATTGAAATGGAACGCTGGCACGACGGCTTTATAGCGATCGCGAAGGATCAGCGCTTCGTCGGGGTCGCATTTGACGGCCACGTGAGGATCCTCTTCATTCAGCGACATGGCCAGAAACATCTTGCCCTCGACCTTGAAGACAAGAATCTCCTCGCCAAAGGGAAAGGTCTCCTCAGCGTTCTTCAGTTTTAGGCAGTAATCACGTACTTCTTCGATATTCATCATTGTAAAATCTAGTTCGGACCGAAACCGCTCTTATCTCGCACTCATCGCATGTTC
>CALHPT010000140.1 GCA_938036405.1 uncultured Tannerella sp. | reverse complement strand
CGATGAACAATGGCATCGAGATAAGTCACGGCTGTGGCGTTGTCTCCGGTCTTGACGGCCGCCTCAGCCGCATTCAGATAGGCTTCCGACAAACGCAAAAGGGGTATATTGGCATCGGCGATATTCTCTCCCGGTTGCGGCTGATACTTATTGACATACGCGTACTGCTTGCCGTCGAAGCTCAGGAGCTTCAGACGTACATCGCGGGGGTTCTCTTTGAGCAAACGATAGAACGAGGCAGTGATACACATGTCGTCGTATCCGTCTTTGGAGTTCAAGTAACCCATGCTCTCCTTTCCGGGCGAATCGGTAGTGAGATTGACGATCTCGAACAGCACTTCGCCTTGATCTGCGGACGACGCGTCTGCTCCCCATGCCGTCGGATAAGCCTTATTGGACCAGAGGGCATATCCGTTCTTCTCCGCGCCCGAAATAGCGGACTCGGCGGCCTTCAGCGCCTCCTCATTTTCGCCTTTATAGAGGTACACGCGGCTCAGCAACGTTAGGGCGGCCCACTTATTGAACTTCCCCTTGTTGAACTTCTCGCCGAGGAGTTCCGAAGCGGACTTCAGGTCGGCTATGATGTGCGTATAACATTCGGCCACGCTGTTGCGGGCAGGCTTATTCTCTGTTCCGGAAACTGTTTCGATGATCGGGACACCCATCGAGGCCCCGCCGTCTTTCGTATAGGGGTATCCGAATATCCGGGTCAGGTCAAAGAGCGCCATGCCGCGGATGGCGAGCGCCTGACCTCGCAAATCGTTGCGATAAGCCTTCTCTGCGTCGTTTGCAGTAATGCGATCGATGTTGGCCAGCACCACGTTGCAGTTTTGAATGATGTTGTAGAGGTAAGCCCAATGCGTGGCCGGTCCATTGTCCTTCGTGAAATTAAAGCGATAGTAATTGGCCGTTCGCTTGGTCGAACTCACGGCCTGCATGTCATCACCGGTCACGTCAGCATAATAAACGAGTCGGCCGGAATAAGCATCGGCACTTTGCATCGTGCTGTAAATGCCGTTGAGGGAAAACTCCACTTCTTTCAGCGACTTGACGCCGCTTTCGGTCTGTATGGATGTCGAGGGCTCCACGTCGAGCCAATCGTTGCCGCATGAAGTGATTAGAGATGCAGCAAGGATGAGGGTAAGGTATTTCAAATAGTTCATGATTCGATCTTTCTTGAGGGATTAGAAGTTCATGTTTACGCCAAAGATGACGGTTTTGAGCGGAGGAGTTCCCCACGTTGCCGAACCGCTTTCGGTGGCTTCGGGATCATAATAATCGTATGCGGCCCACGTCCAGAGGTTGTTGGCAGAAGCATAAAGACGTACATTTTCGAGATGCGCAGCCTTCACCCAGTTTTTGGGCAGTGTGAAGCCCAGGGTGAGCGTTTTTAGACGGATGAAGTCAGTGCTGTGCAGGCGCCTGGAAGTCGAAATCTTGTTCATGGCTACCGCAGGGTTCTCATAGAAAAGCTCATAGCTGGTCGCGTCACCCGGCTTCCGCCAACTGTTTCGATAATAGGTCGGCACGTTAGCCCGCATGTCGTTTCCGCCGTGTTCCGTCTTCTGCGCCCATACATCGTAGGCGTA
>CALHPT010000139.1 GCA_938036405.1 uncultured Tannerella sp. | reverse complement strand
ACAGTATATCAACCCCGAGCAGGCTTGCATGGCTCCGATATACAGTATATCAACCCCGAGCAGGCTTGCATGGCTCCGATATACAGTATATCAACCCCGAGCAGGCTTGCATGGCTCCGATATACAGTATATCAACCTCAAGCAGGCTTGCATGGCTCCGATATACAGTATATCAACCCCAAGCAGGCTTGCAGGGCCCCGATATACAGTATATCAACCCCGAGCAGGCTTGCATGGCCCGATATACAGTATTTCTGGTGCCGCGCTGAGCAACCACTTCGGCCCATCTACTAACAAAAAGCGGCCGCCCACGTATGCCGGAGCGGTCGCTTTTCAAAGAAAATGGTAGGATAAATCAGAGAGCTTTTAGCTCGCGGATGGTGGCCTCGGGGTCGGGCGAGCGGAAGACGTAGCTGCCGGCCACGAGCACGTCGGCACCAGCATCGAGGAGCACGCGCGCCGTCTCGGTGTTCACACCGCCGTCGACCTCGATAAGCGTCCGCAGCTCGCGTTCGCGGATCATACGGCGCAGCTTGGCGGTCTTGACGACGGAGTGGCCGATGAAGCTTTGGGCTGCAAAGCCGGGGTTGACGGACATGAGGAGCACCATGTCAATGTCCCCGAGGATGTCCTCGAGGAGTGTGACGGGCGTATGGGGGTTGAGGGCCACACCGACGCGCATACCGGCGTCGCGGATGGCGTGGACGGTGCGGTGGAGGTGGGTGCAGGCTTCGTAGTGCACGGTCATCATGTAGGCGCCAGAGTCGGCCACCTCACGGATGAATTTCTGTGGTTCGACGATCATCAGGTGCACGTCCGTGGGCTTATGGCAGACGCCACGGAGGGCGTTCATGACCGGAAAGCCGAAGGAGATGTTTGGGACAAAGACGCCGTCCATAACGTCGATATGCAGCCAGTCGGCCTCGCTGCGATTAATCATCTCCACGTCGCGGCCGAGGTGCATAAAGTCGGCCGAAAGGAGCGATGGGGCTATCAAATGGTTCATCGTGTGCTATATATAATAGGTATAAGCAAGGCGGGCGTCAGTTGGCAATGGGGAGGGCGGAACTCGGCGCATTGTCCGGCGTATACATGCGAGCGAACCAGCTGAGCAGGGCGAGGGTCTCGGGGCGAGGGCCGAAGGATGGGGAAGGGTTGTTGGGCGCGTTCATGTCCCGACGTTCGGCGGGGGCGGAAGGGGTAATCTTTTTCATAGGCAAAAAGGATGTTTGTCGTGTATGGGTGTATGTATGTGCTATAAATGAAGTTTTCTTTCTCTGTATTTGGTGGGATGGAAACGGGCGAAACGGGGGGAATATTGCTTGATGGAGAATATTACTATGGGTGGACACATCGGCCTCTTCTCTTCTTCTTTTCTTGTCTCTACTTCTTCTTTTCTTGCCTTGACGCAAGAAAAGAATCAAAAGAAAGTCAAGGCCCCACCGGGGCCGGGGAGATTGGCCGGGTACCTGTGGGATGTATGCGATTCGTCTCTACTCTGGGTGCGTCCTTTGCTTGATGTACTCGTAGATGGCTTGCTGAGCGCGGACGGGCGGGGCGTCGTTGCGGATATAGAGGTTGCGCAGGGAGCCGTCGATGCGGCAGGCCTTGACGTTGTCGCGCAGCTGGATGTCGAAGATGTCGAGGATCTCGCGGCGGACATCGGGCGAGAGGATGGGGACGGCCGCCTCAATGCGGCGATTCAGGTTGCGACGCATCCAGTCGGAGGAGGTGAGGAAAAGTCGCTCGTCACCGTCGCCACGGAAGTACCAGAGGCGGGTGTGCTCGAGGTACATGTCTACGATGCGCGTCACGCGGATGTTGGGGCTATAGCTGCGGTCGGGCGTCAGGCAACAGATGCCGCGCACGAGTAGGTCGATCTCCACACCCGCCTGACCAGCCGCATAGAGTTCGTCGATCATCTGCTTATCCTGGAGGCCGTTCATCTTGAGAATGATTCGCCCTCCGCGCCCCGCACGCGCCAGGTCGGCCTCGCGGCGGATCAGTCGGACAAGCTCCGGCACCATGTTGAAACGTGCCACCAGCAGGCGGTCGAAGTGCGGATGCTCCAAACGACCTTCTAACACCTCGAAGACACGATTCACGTCCTCCACGATCGCCTTATCGCACGTCAGGAGCGCCATATCGGAATACGCTTTGGCCGTCTTCTCGTTGAAGTTGCCCGTGCTGAGGCAGGCGAAGTCTGCGGCCTCGCCACGACGCAAGACGACGGCCACCTTGGCGTGCACCTTCAGCCCGGGTATGCTGTAGATGATTTTGATCCCCGCCTGACGCATCTCTTCGGCCGTGCTCATGTTGTTTTCCTCATCGAAGCGCGCCTTGAGCTCCACAAAGACCGTCACGCGTTTGCCATTACGCGCGGCACCGATGAGGGAGTGGATCACGGCCGAGTTTTCCGCCACGCGATACTGCGTGATCTTGATCTCCTCCACGTCCGGATCGAACGACGCCTCCATGAGGAAGCGCAGCAGGTAGTCAAACGACTGATAGGGGAAATGCAGCAGCACGTCGCTACGCTCCACGGCGCGGAACATGGATGCCAGCTCCTCGAGATACGGCACCCGCAGCGGCGCAGGAGGTGTACGCACCAGCTCCGCCCCGATGGGATTCGGCAGGCGAATCATGTCTTGCAGGTTCATGTAACGCCCGCCCACGACGAGGTCGTCGGCCGCGATGTGGAACGACCGGCGGACGAAGGCCAGCACATCGGGCGGCATCTCGCGGTCGTACATGAAGCGGCTCAGGGCGCCGATCTTACGCTTCCCCACCTTCGTACGAATGGCCTGAAGGATGCTCTGCGGAGTCTCCTCCTCGACGTATATATCGGCGTCGCGCGAGATCTTAATGCTGTAGCATCCGTCAAGCACATACCCGGGAAAGATGGCGGGCAGGTTGTAGCGGATCATGTCGTCGACAAACATGAAGTAGTGCATGCCCTCATGCTCGGGCAGGGCGATGAAGCGGGGGACATTCGAGTGCGGTATTTTGATCAGCACATAGAGCGGTTCGCGCGTCTCGCGCTTGAGGATGCGGGCAATGAGGTAGAGGCGGCGGTCGCGGATGAAGGTGCGGAAGCCTTCATGGAGCGTGACAGGCGAGAGGTAGGGGAAGATCTCTTCGTCGAAATAGCGGCGGACAAAGTCGCGGTGAAACGGCTTCGGCTCATGGTCTTGATAGAGGTAGACGCGTTGGCGACGCAACTCGGGCAGGATACCGTCGTTGAAGATGCTGTAGAAGGCTTGCTGCTGACGGTTGACCTCGGCGGTGATCTCGTTGAGCGTCTCCTCGGCCTTCTCAGAATTGTCGGCGCGGTAATTCTTTTTCATGATGGCGCCGCGCTGATCGGCCACACGTATCTCGTAAAACTCCTCCAGGTTGGAGGCGTAAATAGAGAGGAAGCGGATCCGCTCATAGATGGGTAGCGTGGCGTCCGCGGCCTCCAGCAGCACGCGATAATTGAATGACAACCAACTGATGTCTCGCTTGAAATAACCGTATCTCTTTTCCATGTGCGGGCAAACGTAAGAGAATAGCGGATAGCGTATGAAGGGAGGATTTATCCCCCCTCTCCCACCCCGCCTATTTTTGCGCCCTCATTACAGCTACACGATATGCTTTCCACCGTCCAAGCCTACATCGCGCAACATCAGCTGCTCCGACCCGCAGCACTCGTCATCGTCGGATTGAGTGGCGGCGCAGACTCTGTCGCCCTGCTGCACATCCTCACCCGACTCGGGTACTCCTGCGTGGCAGCCCATTGTAACTTTCGCCTGCGCGCCGACGAGTCCGATGCCGACGCCGACTTTGCCCGACAGACCGCCGAAGCGCTCGGCCTCCCCTTCCGTCGCATCGATTTCGACACGGCCGACTACGCCCGCCAACACGGCGTCTCCATAGAGATGGCCGCCCGCACCTTGCGCTACGAATGGTTCGAGACGCTCTGCCGCGAGCTGGGCGCTGAGGCCATCGCCGTGGCTCATCACCGCGACGACAACGTCGAGACGATCCTCCTCAACCTCATCCGCGGTACGGGCCTCAGCGGGCTATGCGGCATGCGGCCCCGCAATGGGCACATCGTCCGGCCGCTACTCTCGGTCGATCGCAGCCAGATCGTCCGCTGGCTCATCGATCGCCACCTACTCTTTCGCACCGACAGCTCGAACGCCTCTGACGTCTACCGTCGCAACTTCGTCCGCCTCCGCCTCCTCCCCCTCATGGAGCAGCTTAACCCCTCCGTCCACGATGCCATCCTGCGCATGGCCAGCCATCTCACAGACGTCGAAGCCATCTATCGGGATGTCATCAACACCCACAGCGCGCATCTCATGGACGCCGACGGCCGCATATCGATCGACGCCCTCCTCCGTACGCCCGCCCCGCACACCGTGCTCTTCGAGCTACTCACCCCTTACGGCTTCACGCCCTCGCAGTGCGCCGACATCGCCCGCGCCCTCAGCGGCGAATCCGGTCGCTCGTTCATCGCCCCCGGCGGACAATGGCACCTCCTCAAGGATCGCCTTCACCTGATCCTCTACCCCGCCGATGAAGTGCCCACGGACACCTGCACCTTCACCCTGGCTCCGGGCCGTGACCTATCTACACCCATCCAACTACGCCTCGAGGAGTGCACCGTCGACGACGCATTCGTCATCACTCGCAACCCCCACGTAGCCACCTTCGACGCCGATCGTGTCGCCCTGCCGCTCACCCTCCGGCGTTGGCGCGCGGGCGACAGCTTCGTACCTTTCGGCATGACGGGCCAAAAGAAACTCAGCGACTACTTCACCGACCGCAAATTCAGCCTCCTCGACAAGACCAACGCTTGGATTCTTTGCGACGCCTCGGAGCGGATCCTTTGGATCGTGGGCCATCGCACCGACAACCGTTTTCGCATCACCTCAAAGACGCGCCGCGCACTGATCGTCACGCAACGCTGAACGCGTCTCATGCTCCCGCCTCCGTCGTCGTTTGAAGTCGTTTTCATCTAAAAAAGTGGGTGGGGACAATGCTCGAAGCCCCGTCATGCGACATGAAATGGCTTTTCCAGTCGGAAATGCGGTTTTATGTCGCATAAAATGGCTTTTCCAGTCGGAAATGCGATTTTATGTCGCATAAAATGGCTTTTCCAGTCGAAAATGCGGTTTCATGTCGCATGAAATGGCTTTTCCAGTCGGAAATGCGGTTTCATGTCGCATAAAATGGTTTTTCCGGTCGGAAATGCGGTTTCATGCGACATGAAGCCGTATTTTCTATCGGGGTACAAAAAGCGCATCCCCTCGACAGCGCGCCCTTTCAGAAAGGAGCCCTGTCGAGAGGATGCTTTGCGACGCCGGCTATTAGACGACGCCTACTTTGTGCCGAAAATGCGATCGCCCGCGTCGCCCAGCCCAGGCAGGATGTAAGCCTGCGGATTCAGTTGACGGTCGAGCGAGGCGGTGTAGATGTCCACGTCCGGGTGGTTCTTCTGTACATAGGCCACCCCCTCAGGCGCCGCCACGAGGCACATGAGACGGATGTTGGTGCAGCCCTTCTCTTTGAGCAAGCGAATCGCGTCCGAAGCACTGCCGCCCGTGGCCAACATCGGGTCGGTGACGATCACCATACGGCGGTCGATATCCTCAGGCAGCTTGCAGTAGTAAAAGACAGGCTTGTGCGTATCGTGGTCGCGATAGAGGCCGATATGCCCCACCTTAGCGACGGGCAGCAGGCTCAGCAACCCGTCCACCATGCCGAGACCCGCACGGAGGATGGGCACAATGGCCAACTTCTTACCCGAGATCTCATACGCCACGGCGCGCTCCATCGGCGTCTCGATCTCCACCTCCGTCAGCGGCAGATCGCGCGTCACCTCGTAGCCCATCAGCATAGAAATCTCGCGGAGCAGTTCGCGGAAGTCCTTCGCGCCCGTGTTCACATCCCGGATCCGCGTCAGCTTGTGGCAGATCATCGGGTGATCAATAATATGTAGTTCACTCATGTTTATGTAGGTGTTTTGTTTTCAAACGGCGCAAACGTACTTAAAAGGGGCCTTTGGAAAAGGCTACCGTTGCCATCCATCAGACCGGCGCCCTCCTTCTCGCTTTCCCCCTCTCCGTCAAACCCGAAAAACACCTTTTCTTAGAAAAAGGCTGATTGATTGTATATTTGCCCCCGGAATTACGACGGGGGAACACTTTAGTTCCCTTTCTTTTTACACAATAATGATCGAACGAAATACAGTGATGGATCTGGCCGAAGCCGCTCTGGCTAACTCGGCCTGCTACCTTGTGGATGTCGTCGTCGGCACAGACAATGCCATCGTGGTGGAGATTGACCACGACGAAGCGGTCAGCATCGACGATTGCGTAGCCCTGAGCCAATATATTGAGCAGCACCTTGACCGCGAAGCCGAGGATTATGAGCTGGAGGTCACCTCCGCCGGCCTCGACCGCCCCTTCAAGATCGTTCGCCAATACCGCAAGAACATCGGCTGCGAAATCGAGCTCAAGCCCCGTGAAGGCGCCCTCCGCACCGGCGTTCTCAAAGACGCTGACGACACGGGCATCACGCTCACCGTCGCCAAAAAAGTAAAGCCCGAAGGCGCCCGTCGCAAAACCACCGTGTACGAAGACGAAGCGTACCGGTATGATGAAATAGCATACGCGAAAAATAAAATCCGATTCAAATAGAGAAGACAGAGAATATGGCCAAGAAAAAGGAAACAGTCAGCATGATAGATACCCTTCAGGAGTTCAAAGACCTGAAGAACATCGACAAGGAGACGATGATCAACGTGCTCGAAGAGTCGTTCCGCAACGTGATCGCTAAAATGTTCGGCACGGACGAAAACTTCGACGTGATCATCAACCCTGAAAAGGGAGACTTCGAGATATGGCGCAACCGCACCGTTGTGGAAAACGGACACGTCAGCGACCCCAATCTGGAGGTCTCGCTGCGCGAAGCGCAACAGATCGACGCCGACTGTACCATCGGTGAGGAAGTGACCGACGAGGTGCACTTCGCCGACTTCGGCCGGCGCGCCATCCTCAACCTTCGACAGGCACTCGCCTCGAAGATCCTGGAGCTCCAAAAGGACAACCTCACCGCCAAATACCGCGAACTAATCGGCACCATCGTCGTGGCCGACGTCTACCAAGTATGGAAGAAAGAGGTGCTGCTTCTCGACGACGAAGGCAACGAACTCCTGTTGCCCAAATCGGAGCAAATCCCCGGCGACTTCTATCGCAAGGGCGAGGCCGTACGCGCCGTCGTGCAGCGGGTCGAAACGGATAACAACACGAAGATCTACCTCTCGCGTACCGACAAAGCCTTCCTGCAACGACTCTTCGAAATCGAAGTGCCCGAAATCAACGACGGCCTGATCACCATACGCGCCATCGCACGCATCCCCGGCGAACGCGCCAAGATTGCCGTCGAATCCTACGACGAACGCATCGATCCCGTCGGTGCCTGCGTCGGCATGAAGGGCTCACGCATCCGCGGCATCGTTCGTGAGCTGCGCAACGAAAACATCGACGTCATCAACTACACCACCAACACCGCGCTCTACATCCAGCGCGCCCTCAGCCCGGCCAAGATCTCCTCCATTCGCGTGGATGAAGAGGAGCACAAAGCGGAAGTCTTCCTGCGCCCCGAGGAGGTCTCGTTGGCCATCGGTAAGAACGGTCTCAACATCAAGCTGGCCAGCATGCTCACGGACTACACCATTGATGTCTTCCGCGACATTGATACGGCTGACGAGGAGGACATCTACCTCGATGAGTTCTCCGACGAAGTAGAAGCCTGGGTCATCGACGCCCTCAAGGATATCGGCTGCAACACCGCCAAAGCCGTGCTCGCCCTCTCCCGCGAAGAGATCATGGAGCGTGCCGACTTGGAAGAGCAAACGGTGGACGATCTGCTGCGTGTCCTCTCTGCTGAATTTGAAGACGAAGCGCAGCCTGCACCCACCGCCGATGCCTCAATAGAGGAGCTGCCAGCCGACTACGATCAGCCCACTGACAACATCGACGCATCCGAACTGATCGACGATCAACCCGCTGACGAAGCTGACGAGCCGGAGGAAATGCCGACCGACGAACCGTCCGAAGAAGAAGAGGCGGACAATGACACGCCGGAAGTGTTCCAAGAAGAAGACGACACCGACGAAAAAGAGGAGGATTAAATCAGAGATAAATACACGAGGAAGAGAGATATGCCTGTTAAATTGAACAAAGTATTGAAGGACTTGAATGTTGGCTTGCAGACGGTTGTCGACTACCTGCGCGGGAAGCGTTTCGAGGTCGAAAGCAACCCTAACGTCCGCATTCCAGACGAGCAGTACACCATGCTCGTCAAGGAGTTCGGCAAAAACCTGCCGGAGTCCGAACGTAGTCGCCTGCTCGAAAAAGCTGCACCGACAGAAACGCACGTGAAACCAGAACCAAAGCCGGAACCCGTAGCTCAGGAACCCACCAAGACGGGACCGGATGTGATCAAGACCGAGATACCGGACGACATCCTCCCCAAATTCGTCACCAAAGGCAAGATCGACTTACCCGAAACGAGCGGACACGGATCGTCGCACTCCAGACGGAAGCACCGCAGCGCTTCGTCCACTGCGGCGGAGGTAAAGCCTACCGTCGCAGAGGAAACGAAAAAGGAGGAGCCTATCGTGGCTCAGCCGGAAGTAGCAGCTGTGAGCGAGCCTGCACCTGTGACCGTCCCCGAGGAGAAGACCGAAGTGATCGAGGCTCCCGTGGAGAAAGTGGAGGTGCCCGAGGTGAAACCTGAAGCGCCGAAACCCGAGGTGAAACCCGAAGCGGAACCAGTCGCTCCGGCCCCCGCCGAACCCGCACCGACCGTCGCAGAGACGCCCGCACCGGAGGCTCCGGCCGAAGCGCCGACTCACACAGAGGAGACGGAGAAGAAAGAGGACGACGTGTTCCGTTTGGAGCAGCCGCGACTGGAGTCGAACATCAAAGTGACAGGCAAAATCGATCTCGCCGCCATCAACCAATCCATGCGCCCCAAGCGCAAAGGTTCTGAGCGCAGTCGCGACCGTCGCCGGCAGCAGCCGCAGGCCTCCGCCACACCGGCCCAACCCGCCGCTACGGCTACGCCTCACGCCCCTGCCACATCGTCAGCCTCCGCATCTCCCGACGCCAAGAAGAAGCGCAAACGCATCAAGAAAGATCGCATCGACATCAACGCCGCCGCCAACACGGGCACACGATCGAACGACAACAAGCGGTCGAACGACAACAAGCGCCCCAAACGCCCCGTGCATACGGAGGTGAACGAGGGCGATGTGCAGCGTCAGGTAAAGGAGACGCTGGCACGGCTGACCAGCAAGGGAGCCAAGAACAAAGGCGCCAAGTATCGCCGCGAGAAGCGTGACGCCGTAGCCTTCCGCGAACGGGAATTGCTGCGTGCCGAGGAGCGCGAAAGCTCGATCTTAAAGCTGACGGAGTTTGTAACGGCCAACGACTTGGCCAGCATGATGAACGTCTCCGTCTCCGAGGTCATCTCCACCTGTATGAGCATTGGCATGATGGTCTCCATCAACCAGCGACTCGACGCGGAAACGATCAACATTGTAGCCGAAGAGTTCGGCTTCAAGACGGAATACGTCAGCGCGGAAGTGTCCGAAGCCATTAAGGAAGAAGAGGACAACCCCGAGGATTGGGTGCCGCGTCCGCCGATCGTGACCGTCATGGGCCACGTCGACCACGGTAAGACGTCGCTGCTTGACAACATCCGTAACGCCAACGTGATCGCCGGTGAGGCGGGTGGCATCACGCAGCACATCGGTGCTTACAGCGTGACCCTACACGACGGCCGCCACATCACCTTCCTCGACACCCCGGGTCACGAGGCCTTCACCGCCATGCGTGCACGTGGTGCCAAGGTGACAGATATTGCCATCATCATCGTCGCAGCTGACGATAATGTCATGCCACAAACCATCGAGGCAATCAATCACGCCTCAGCAGCCGGTGTGCCCATCGTTTTTGCCATCAATAAGATTGATAAGCCCAGCGCCAACCCGGATAAGATCAAGGAGAAGCTCTCGCAGATGAACTACCTCGTTGAGGAGTGGGGCGGCAAGTACCAGAGCCAAGATATCTCGGCTAAAAAGGGCATCGGCGTGCAAGAATTACTCGAAAAAGTGCTCCTCGAGGCCGACCTGCTGGAGCTGAAGGCCAACCCAAAACGGCGCGCCACGGCCTCCGTCATCGAATCGTCGCTCGACAAGGGTCGCGGCTATGTGGCCACCGTACTGGTGAGCAACGGAACGCTGCGCCAGGGTGACGTCGTGCTGGCGGGCACCCATTACGGACGCGTCAAGGCCATGTTCAACGAGCGTAACCAACGCGTGGAGAGCGCTGGGCCGTCAGAGCCGGTGCTGATCCTCGGCCTGGACGGTGCGCCGCAAGCAGGCGACACGCTCAATGTCTTGGAGACCGAACAGGAGGCGCGCGAGATCGCTGCACGCCGCGAGCAGTTGCAGCGCGAACAGGGACTCCGCACACAGAAACGCTTCGGATTGGAAGAGCTCGGACGCCGCCGTGCACTGGGCGACTTCCACGAGCTGAACCTCATCGTCAAGGGCGACGTGGACGGTTCCGTCGAGGCGCTCTCCGACACACTCATCAAACTCTCCACCGAGGAGATTCAAGTCAACGTCATCCACAAAGCCGTCGGGCAGATCTCCGAATCCGACGTCGAGCTGGCCGCCTCATCGAGCGCCATCATCATCGGCTTCCAAGTGCGCCCGGCCCAAGCCGCCCGCAAGTTGGCCGACAAAGAGGGCGTCGAGATCCGCCTCTACTCCATCATCTACGACGCCATCGAGGAGGTGCGTTCGGCGATGGAGGGCATGCTCTCGCCCGAGATCCGCGAGGAGATCTGCGGCAACCTGGAAGTGCTGCAAGTCTTCAAGATCTCGAAAGTGGGCACCGTGGCCGGCTGCATCGTGAAGGAAGGCAAGATCAAACGCGCCAACAAGGTGCGCGTCATCCGCGACGGCATCGTGATCCACACCGGCGATCTGACCTCGCTCAAGCGCTTCAAGGACGAGGTGAAGGAAGTCGTTTCCGGACAGGAGTGCGGCCTCTTCATCAACAACTACAACGATGTGCGTGAGGGCGACATGATCGAGCCGTTCGACGAAATCGAAGTGAAGAAAACGCTGTAAACCAAGCTGCCTCTACGCATGACCTGGCTGGACATCCTGACCCTGGGCCTTGTCGGAGGGGGCTTCGTCAAGGGCTGGCTTGACGGATTTGTCCGTCAGGTGGCCGCACTGGGAGCCTTGTTGGCTGCTATCTTCTGTTGTTCGCGCGTGGCCCTGTGGCTGCGCGCGATTGTTCTGAGTGCCGGATGGGTGTCGGAGGGCAGCGTAACCTTCGTCAGCTATGCCGGCGCTTTTGTGCTTATCCTCGCCGCCGTCCGCCTGGCCGGTCGATGGGTGGATCACAAGGTGGACGACAGCCCGCTCAACATCCCCAACCGCTTGGCAGGCGCACTCTGTGCCGCCTGTGTCGCCCTGTTCATCATCAGCTTCACGCTAAACCTCGTCGAGGGGCTCGACCGCCGCGGCTTCCTCCTCACAGAGGAGACAAAAAGCCGCTCGCGCACCTATCCCTTCATTCGCGAGACTGTCCCCGCCGTCTTTTCGCCCAAGCTCTTCGTCTGGCGAGAGGAATAAACCGCGTGGGAGCATCCTCACAGACTGTTCGGTTCAATCGTTAGAAGCATCCGGCCAGCTTGGCAGGCGTCCCTGACGCCTTGATCTTCTTTTGCTTCCTTTTCTTCCATCAAGGGAAGAAAAGGAAGAGCGGAGAAGAGAAGACCTCTCTGACAAAAGCATCGCCAGCCTCCTGTCGGGGCTTGCACGCCGTGCAAAGGCCAAAATGACCCTCATTTCAGGACTCGCACGCCGTGCAAAGGCCAAAATGACCCTCATTTCAGGACTCACACGCCGTGCAAAGGCCAAAATGAGGTCCATATATTAACTCGCACGCCTTGCGACTTAATATCCTCATCGAGAATCATAACTCGCACGCCTTGCGACTTAATATTCTCACCGGGAATCATAACTC
>CALHPT010000138.1 GCA_938036405.1 uncultured Tannerella sp. | reverse complement strand
AAATAGTTTCCGACGGAGGTGCCTGACGGGCGGCGGCCCCCGTCGGACGTCAGGATAGGGGCGAATGGCATGCGTTGGCCGGTGTTCCTCATAGGGGACGATAGCCCGTGACTGGGAGTCGCCCCCGTCGGAAAGTGCGACGGGGATAAATGAACAGAAGGCGCTTCCGTAGCAAATTACTGGACGAGCCAATGAGCGTCAGCGGCCCCCGTAGCCGATTATTTGGGGGGTGAATGAGCGCAATCCGTCCCTTATTGCACCTGCCTCACATAGCCCCTTCTGGCTGGGGGCTTGCTATACAAATTGTTGCGGCAGGAAACTGTACGAAGTAGCGCAATTTGTAAAACTTTTTTCTTACAACGCTTTGAAAAACAGTGCCGTTCTTCGTATTTTTGCAATCCAAGAACTAAGACAACCCATCCAATGAAATTTATTTACATGCTACCCAACACACGAAGCTTATGGGACAAAGAATGAAAGAAAGACTCGAGAAAGCGGAGCAGCTGAAACAGGCCATTATAGAGAGTGCCTACAAGCTGTTCCTGGCGCGCGGATATGAAAAGGTGACCCTTTCGGACATTGAGCGGCTCTCCGGAGCTACGCGTGGGGGCCTCCTCTACCATTACCGGAGCAAAGACGAAGTGCTTTTGGCCACCGCGGAGCGGTATGCAGCCGATTTTCTGTGCGACGCCGGCCCGAGCGAGGAAAGCCTAAACAGCCAGACGCCGCTGAAGGCCTACCTGGTGGAGTACGCCCGCAGGATAGCGTCGAAGACGAGCTACTTCCAGGATGTAGTCGTCAAAGACAGCGACATTACGCCGGCCTCATCGCTCAACTTCATGATTCATGTCAGCGCATTGTGCCCCCCGTTCAAGTATCGGCTGCAGGAGTACGCCTCGGCGCAAGCGCGTTACGGGGTGGAGATCGTCAACCGGGCTAAGGAGCGCGGCGAAATCCGCCCGGAGCTTGACACCGAACGTCTGGTCGGCACCTTCATCCACATCTTCGCCGGCATCCTATTTTTTTCCGCCCTCACCCACCAGACAATGCCCCTCGACAAGCTGCAGAATGAGTGGGAGATGTTCTATCAAACCGTCGCCGTGAAATAGCGTCCACCCCCCAATCGAAGGGGCGGGGCCATCCCATGTTATTTCTATAGATCCAAACACCATAAAACCCCTTCACGTGATGAAAACGAATCGCTTTTTTCGGCAGGCGGCCCTCCTGCCGATCCTTGCAGCAAGCCTGCTGCTCACCGTCGCCGCCCGTGCACAACAGGGCATCACCGGCCGACTGACGAACGCCGCCGGCCAGCCTGTGGCGCAGGCCGCCCTGATCCTCTCCGCCCCCGATTCCACCTACTTGGAGTCGGCCGTGAGCGAAGACGACGGCACCTTCCGCCTGCTTTCCACGGCCCGTCCCTACCTGCTCAGCGTGCAGCATTTGGCTTACGAGACACGCACCATCGCGGACTCCCGGAGCGACCTCGGCACGATCGTGCTGGAGCTCAAGGCGCAGACGCTCGAGGAGATCGTCGTGCGCGCCGAACGCCCCATCGTCCGCGTGCAGAACGGCCTCCTGAGCTTTACCCCGCAAGGCCTGACCAAATCGAAGATCCTCGCCACCGCCTTCGACCTCCTGGCTGAGACCCCAGGCCTGAAATCGACCGACGGCGAGTCCATCAAGCTCATCGCAATGGACCAGACGCCCACCCTGCTCATCAACGGTCGCCCATCCACCCGCGATGCGGCCGCCACGCTGCTTTACGTCAAATCGCTGCCCGCCGATCGCGTCCTCCGCATCGAGGTGGCCCACACTGCGCCGCCGGAATGGAACGTCAAGGGCGCAGCCGTCAACATCATCCTCAAGGAGGGCCTCTCCGACCGCCTCACGGCGCAAGTCCAGACGCAGTGGGACAACAAACACGCGAACCGCTTTACCCAAACGGCTTCCGTTATGTATGCCTCGGGGAAGTTCTCCGCCGATCTACTCTACCGCCTAAGCTCCGGGCACGAGATCAGCCGGACAAACATGTACGTGCGGCACGCAGTCGGCAGCGACACGACTGAAATCCGCAACCACACCGACTACCGCTCGCCCCCCCCGCCACCCATGACCTCTACCTGAACCTCGACTACGCCCTGGCCGACCGCCACCGCCTCAGCGTCTACTACAACGCACGGGTGACGCCCAACGAAACGTTTGACGACCGCTCTGTCAGCTCCCTCACCGGCCGCAGCGATCAGCACGGCACCCGCCGCGACCACCTCCAAAGCATCGCAGCCGAATATACCCTCCGCGGATGGCGCGCGGGAGCGGAATATCTCTACTCCGACAGCCGGAGGGACTACACGGGTACCGTCGCCGGTCGCCCCATCGCCTACGATCGCTTCCAACGCATCGACCGACTGCACGGCTACCTCCGCGGGCGCCACGCACTCGCCGAACGGATCAGCCTGCGCTATGGCGCCGACTACACCCGCACCCGCAACCACAGCGAACAGACCGGCGCCACGCCCGTCACGTCCGTCGAAGACATCGCCAACGCCTACGTGGGCACGGACATCTCCTTTGCGGGCGACCGCGCGAACCTCTCCGCCTCCCTCGCCGGCGAAGGCTACCGCATCCGGGACTACCGTCGGCAGTCGATCCTCCCCGACGTTTCCATTAGCTATACCCCGACGGACGACCACGCCCTCACGCTCGGCTGGCAGGCCTTCCACAACTACCCCGCTTACTGGTATCGCCAGACGTACCGCCGCGAGGTGGACGGCTACGAGGTTAACCTCGGCAGCCCCGACCTGCGCGTGGCCCGATACAACATCGCAAGCCTGAACTACGTCTACCGCTCTCGCTACGCCTTCAACGTCTACTACTACCACGTCCGCGACGCCTTCTTCACGCAGCTCTACCAGTCACCCGACCGCCTCGAGCTGATCAACCAAATCACCAACGCAGACGTGTCACGTATTTGGATGCTCTCGGCTTCCGTACCGGTCACCATCGGCAGCCGCTGGTTCCTGACCTTCGCCCCCTCAGCCTTCCATGAGCACTACCGGACGGAGCACTGGCATGATCTTTCCTTCGACATTACGGGTTGGGCGTATACCCTCAACGTCAGCAGCCAGCTCAGCCTCCTCTCTCGCCCCCGCCTGACCTTCACCACCGACGGCTATTACTACTCCGGCGGCCGACAAGGCATCCTAAAGTCCGATGCGAGCTGGGGTGTCAATGCGGGTCTGCAATTGGCGCTGCTTCGGGATGAGTCGCTGCTGATCGGCCTGAACGTAAACGATCTCTTCGAGAGCGCCACGCCGATAGCCCGTACCCGATATCAGTCGCAGTGGAGCGACTACGACTACTTCGGCGGTATCAATCGCTCTGTCATGCTCCGCCTCACCTATCGCTTCAGCCGTTACAAGGCGAAGCAGCGCCGTGAGGCCGACCGCTCGCGAATAGGCATCCAGTGAGCGCAAGACGTGGGCCTTGCCCACAAAGAACAAGTCCTGCCGGCGGGAGAAATGGCGTATGCTTTTGCACCTCTCTTCCCACCGGCAGGACTCGTTCGTTTTTAGTTTTCCGTCGTCAGTTCTTCCTCTTCCCGTGTCGCCACAGCTGGTAGCTGTTGATGATGTTTTGCCAGAGGATGTAGCCCGACGGTGCAACAGCCGTCAGCGGATGGAGGTACGTCTGGGCCATCCAAATGGCAAGGATCGTATTCTTCTGCCCGAGGCCTTGGCCGGACGAGATCGGATCACCGTAACGACGGCCGATGCACCGTCCGATGAGGAACTGCGCCACGCACAGCACGAGCGAGACGACGAGCAGTCCCACTACCGCCCGCGGATTCTCGCCGCCGTGATCAATCAGGAAGCGAACGGTGACGGACGTGACGATAAACAGCGAAAAGGCCCACAGGTAAAACGACATGCGGGGCACGCTGACCATAATGCGCCGCAATCCGGGTGCAAACCGACGGATGGCGAAGGCCGTGAAGAGAGGCAAAAGGAGGAGCGTGAAGACGCGTTTGCAGACGAACAAGAGCGCCTGGACAAAGGGCAAGTTTTCGCTGCCGTAAATGCCGATCAGGGAGAAGTAGACGGGAGCGACGGGCGCCACGGTGACGTTGCAGAGGATGACATAGGAAGTGAGGAAGCCCACGTCGCCGCCCAACATACCCGTGACGACGGGCGCGGAGGCGGCCGT
The DNA here is from genome assembly GCA_938036405.1 of uncultured Tannerella sp. GTDB lineage: Bacteria > Bacteroidota > Bacteroidia > Bacteroidales > Tannerellaceae > Tannerella. Next base: position 2,493 of record CALHPT010000138.1, on the reverse strand, counting down.
AGGCGTCAACAAGCAAAGCAAAGCGCCGCTGGCGATGATCCGATCGACGGGACGCAGCAGCAGGTAGAGGCCGCCGCTGCCCATCAGTTGGACAAGCAGCAGCCACACGTGCTCGCGACGCAGACGGATGTCGCCCGGCTCGATCTTGCTGAAGGTGAAGAGCAGCATGGCGAAGATCAAGTAGGGCGTCAGGAAGGCCAGGCGGCTGACCCACGGATAGGTCAGGGCGCCGGCCAACATGGCGATCGGCAGCATCCAGTCTTTGAAAAACTTCAGCATCCCTCCGCGCCCTTTCAGTCGATGGGAATGTATTGCACGAAGGCCTCGATGGCTTCGTAAGCTGCCAGCCCGAGGTGCTTGTACATCTCGGCCGTGGCGCGGTTGCGATCCTCGGCGCGCTGCCAGAAGAGTCGCTCGTCGTCGCCGAGGTACGGCGCGCTCTCGGCCTGCGACTGGTGTTTGAGGATGGCGTTACGCTTGTAGCGCAGCTCCTCGGGACTGATGGGCACGGCCATCTCGATGTGGTCCATCTCCCACTCGGCCCACGCACCGCGGTACATCCAAATGCGGCACTCCTTCAGCCATTCCTCGCCCTTCATCTCGTCCACGGCGGCCAGGACGGCGTCGAGGCAGACCTTGTGCGTACCGTGCGGGTCGGCCAGGTCACCGGCCACAAACATCTGGTGCGGCTTGATCTCCGTCAGCAGTTGCTTGACGATATCCACGTCACGCTGCCCCAGCGGATTCTTCTTCACGAGCCCCGTCTCGTAGAAGGGTAGGTCGAGGAAGTGCACATGCTCGTCCTTCACGCCCGAATAACGGCAGCCGTGGCGCGCCTCCTCGCGGCGGATCGTGCCCTTCATGAAGAGCACATCGGGGCGCTCGGGCTGTCCGTCCTCCTTCTTTTCGTAACGCAGATAGCGGATAATCTCCTCGGCCTTCTCGCGGATGGGGGTCTCGCCCGGTGCGTAGCGCTCGCTGACGTCGCGCAGATACTCGCAATAGCGGATCACCTCGTCGTCGCCCACGGCAATGTTGCCCGACGTCTCGTAAGCCACGTGCACCTCATGCTGCTGGTCGCAGAGTCGGCGCAGCGTGCCGCCCATCGAGATCACGTCGTCGTCCGGGTGCGGACTGAAGACGATGACACGCTTCGGATAGGGCTTGGCGCGCTCCGGACGGTTCGAGTCGTCAGCGTTGGGTTTGCCGCCCGGCCAACCCGTGATGGTGTGCTGAATGTCGTTGAAGATGCGAATGTTCACATTGTAGGCCGAGCCGTAGAGGGCCAACAGTTCGCCCAGTCCGTGCTCGCTGTAATCCTTGTTGGTGAGCTTCAGGATCGGCTTATCGGTCTGCGCGCAGAGCCAAACGATGGCGCGGCGAATCAGCTTATTATCCCACACGCACGGCGTGACAAGCCACGGATGACTGATGCGTGTCAGCTGGCCCGCGGCCGAGAGATCGATCACGACCTTGGCGTTCGGGTGGTGTTGTAGACAGGTGGACGGCACGGCGTCGCTGGCGGGGGCCTCGATCGTCTCACGGATGATGCGCGATTTGTTTTCTCCCCATGCCACAAGCACCACTTTGGCCGCCTCCATGAGCGTGCCAAGGCCCATCGTGATCACGCCCGCAGGCACATTGTCGATCGATCGGAAGAGCTGCGCCGACTCTTTGCGCGAGGTGTCGTCCATGAGCACGAGGTGTGTGCGCGAGCTAACGGATGTGCCGGCGCTATTCACGCCGATCGTCCCCGCCTGCCCCACGCCGAGCAGCATGCAGTCGATGCCGCCACACTCGCGGATGCGCTGTTCGTAACGCCGACAGAAGTCGTAGATGTCGTTCTTGTCGATGAATCCGTCGGGGCTGTAGACGTTGCCCTTGGGGATGTCGACATGGTCAAGGAAGACCTCGCGCAGGAGGTGCATGTTGCTGTATGCCTCGTTCGTGAGCGGGTAAAACTCGTAGATGAGGAAGACGACCACGTTACGCAGGCTGAGGTCCTCCTCGCGGTGCATACGGATCAGCTGTCGGTAGATGGGGTACGGCGACCGTCCGCCAGGCACGGCCAGGACAAACTGTTTGCCCTCGCGTTGGCGTTCGCGGATACTCGTGGCCAGCTCGCGGGCCAACTCTCCGGCGCCCTCCTCCATAGTGGCGTAGATATGCGTCCGGACCTTCTCAAATCGAGTCAGAAGGCTGTATTCATACGCGTTTTCCGGCTTGTAATACTTTTCCGGGACGCGTGTCAGGGTAATTTGTGAGCTCAGGTTATTTCTCATTGCTGTATATATAAATGTATGATTCGGGCGCCAAAAGTAGCCGTGGACGGCTATCCGGCAAGGATAAAGCGCACGTCCCCCCTCCGCTGGTGTTCCTATATATAAGTAGAAGATCATCGCACAACATTTCTCTGTTTATTATCCGACATGCGGCCCCGGCAATCGAGTTGCCAGCGTCACTTTTGATCCAGCGGCCCCGGCAATCGAGTTG
>CALHPT010000137.1 GCA_938036405.1 uncultured Tannerella sp. | reverse complement strand
CCGTTTAGACCCCCCAAATGGCTTCGCGCACATCGGCTGAACCGTTTAGACCCCCTAATTCAGGCCGCGCACACTGCGCGAAGCGATTTAGACCCCTCGAATGGCTTCGCGCACGTCGGCTGAAGCATTTAGACCCCCTCATTCAGGCCGCGCACACTGCGCCAAGCGATTTAGCCCCCCCGAACGCCTCGCGCACGTCGGCTGAACCGATTAGAGGTCTGTTTGAGGTCCCTCCCAGAGGTTGGATTGCACCTTGGGGCCAACTATTCATTTAGGCTTCTTAGTTTTTAGTTCCTCTCTATCTACTTTTGCCCCCTCCCAAAGCCGGATCCCATTCCGCTTACCTATTATATATGATAGAACAAACCTATATCCTCGAGGGCGTCGACCCGGTCGTCTTTTACGGTGTCAACAACGGTCACCTGCAACTCCTGCGCACGCTCTATCCGAAGCTGCGCATCGTGGCGCGTGGCAACGTGATGAAGGTCATCGGCGAAGAGGACGAGCTGAGCGCCTTCCTGCGCAAGCTGCGCGAGATCGAGCGCTACTGCGCCGAGCGCAACGCACTCACCGAGGAGGTGATCATCGACCTGATCAAGGGCAACGAACAGCCGCACGCCGCGCAGGATCACCTGATCATCTACGGCGTCAACGGACGCGCCATCGTGGCCCGTTCGGCCAATCAGCAGTTGCTCGTCGATCGCTTTGACGAGAACGACCTCACCTTCGCCATCGGGCCTGCCGGATCGGGCAAAACCTTCGTCGCCATCGCCCTGGCCGTGCGCGCCCTGAAGAACAAGCAGGTGCGCAAGATCATCCTCAGCCGCCCCGCCGTAGAGGCCGGCGAGAAACTCGGCTTCCTGCCCGGCGAGATGAAAGACAAGCTCGACCCCTATCTGCAGCCCCTCTACGACGCCCTCCAAGAAATGATCCCCCCGGTGCGCCTGCGCGAATACATGGAGAACAACGTGATCCAGATCGCCCCGCTGGCCTTCATGCGTGGCCGCACGCTGAGTGATGCCGTCGTCATCCTCGACGAAGCGCAGAACACCACGCCGC
>CALHPT010000136.1 GCA_938036405.1 uncultured Tannerella sp. | reverse complement strand
AAAAGAAAATCAAGGCGTCAGGGACGCCGGCCATCCTTGCCGGGTACCTTGGTAGGAGAGGCTGACGCCGGCCTTCTTTGCTGGGTACCTGATGGGTGGCTGACTTTGGCTGTCCTTGCTGGGTACCTCTAATTTTTGACTCATTATTAATTGATCCACACAGATTATGGAAACCTATAACTACACAACCCACAGCAAACGGATCCCGGGCGATATGCATACGCCGGTGAGCCTGTACCTCAAGTTACGCGACCTCTATCCGCAATCGGTGCTGATGGAGAGCTCGGATTATCACGCGGGCGAAAACTCGCGTTCGTTCATTGCGCTCTGTCCGCTGGCGAGCATCGCCATCAACCGCGGCACGGCCACGGTGACACTGCCTGACGGCGCCCGCGAGGAGCACACGCTGCCCGACCGCCCCGAGGCCGTGACCGATGCCTTGCGCGACTTCATGAACCGCTTCCACGTCTCGGGCGACGACCGCCGGGTGTGCGGCCTCTATGGCTACACCACCTTCAACGCCGTCCGTTACTTCGAGCGCATCCCCGTCCGCGAGAGCCGCGAGGAGCGCAACGACGCCCCGGACATCTACTACATCCTCTACCGCTACGTCATCGTCATCAACCCCTTCCGCAGCGAGCTGCGACTCGTGGAGCTCAGGGCCGACGGCGAGGCGAGCGGGCTGCCGGCGCTGGAGGCGGCCATCGACAACCGCAACTATGCCACCTACGCTTTCGCCCGACGCGGCCCGGCGGTGAGCACCCTCACCGACGAGGAGCTGCGCGCCAATGTGCGGCAGGGCATTGCCCACTGCATGCGGGGCGACGTCTTCCAGATCGTCCTCTCGCGCCGCTTCATCCAGCCTTTCACCGGCGACGACTTCCCCGTCTATCGCGCCCTGCGCCGCATCAACCCCTCGCCCTACCTCTTCTATTTCGACTTCGGCGGCTACCGCATCTTCGGCTCATCGCCCGAGACGCACTGCAAGATCAAGGGCCAATGCGCCTTCATCGACCCGATCGCCGGCACCACCCGGCGCACGGGCGACGCCCCGACCGACCGCCGCCTGACGGAGGCGCTCCTGAACGACCCGAAGGAGAACGCGGAGCACGTCATGCTCGTCGACTTGGCCCGTAACGACCTCTCTCGCAACTGCCACGACGTGCGCGTAGTCTTCTACAAAGAGCCGCAGTATTACAGCCACGTCATCCACCTGGCCAGCCGCGTGGAGGGCACCCTCAACGCCGGGGTAGACCCGCTCCGGGCCTTCGCCGACACCTTCCCCGCGGGCACACTCAGCGGGGCGCCCAAGGTGCGCGCCATGCAGCTCATCAGCCAGATCGAGCCGCACAACCGCGGCGCCTATGGAGGCACGATCGGCTTCATCGGCCTGGATGGCGACATGACGCAGGCCATCACCATCCGCACCTTCGTCAGCCGCAACAACGAGCTTTGGTATCAGGCCGGATGCGGCGTCGTGTCCGACAGTAGCGACGAGGGCGAACTGCAAGAGGTAAACAACAAGTTGGCCGCCCTCCGCCGCGCCATCGAGGAGGCGGAGGAGCAATCCGCCGCGCAGGCGTGAAGCGCTGCCGATCTGGAGGCCTCATCCATGCACCCGCTGCCTCTAAGACCCGGTGCGGGACGATCGCAGACCGTGCAACGCCTCTAAGACCCGGTGCGGGACGATTGCAGACCGCGCAACGCCGCCCCGACCTCTCCCTCCCCCATATTTAGTTTTTCGTTTTTAGTTTTCCACATCCCCCCTTTATGAAGATCCTCCTTTTAGACAACTACGATTCCTTCACCTACAACCTGGTGCACGCCTTGCACGACGCTGGGGCGCAGGACGTCACCGTGGTCCGCAACGACCGCATCGACCTCGACGCCGCCGCGGCGTTCGACAAGATCATCCTCTCGCCCGGCCCCGGCATCCCCGAAGAGGCCGGCCTACTCCTGCCGCTCATCCGGCGTTATGCCCCGTCGAAGCCCATCCTGGGCGTCTGCCTCGGCCATCAAGCCATCGGGCAAGTGTTCGGGGCACGCCTCGAGAACCTCTCCGACGTCTTTCACGGCGTCCAGACGCCCATCCGACTCACCGCCACCGACGAGCCCCTTTTTGCCGGCCTCACGGGCGAGTTCACCGCCGGGCGCTACCACTCGTGGGTCGTCAGCCGCGAAGGCTTCCCCGACGACACGCTCCAGGTGACTGCCGAAAGCCCCGATGGCTACATCATGGCCCTACGCCATCGCACCTACCCCGTGCACGGCATACAGTTCCACCCCGAGTCCATTCTGACGCCCGTCGGAGAGAAGATCATCCGCAACTTCCTCAACGAATGAATACGTACCCGGCCCAACTTGGCCGGCGTCCCTGACGCCTTGATTTTCTTTTGCTTCTTTTCTTGCATCAAGGCAAGAAAAGAAGGCCCCAATCCCCCCCAAACTACTCATCAGAAGATCCCAATCCCCCAACTACTCATCCTTATGAAAGATATCCTCAACAAGCTCACCGAGCACCGCTGCCTCAGCCGCGACGAGGCGCGCGCCATCCTGCAAGACATCGCGCAGGGGCGCTACAACGACGCCCAAACGGCGTCCCTCATCACCGTTTTTCTCATGCGCGACATCTCCGTGGACGAGCTTTGCGGCTTCCGCGACGCCCTCTTGGAGATGCGCCACCCCGTCGACCTCTCGGACTACGCGCCCATCGACATCGTGGGCACCGGTGGCGACGGTCGCAACACGTTCAACATCTCCACCGCCGCCTCGTTCGTCGTAGCTGCCGCCGGACTGCCCGTAGCCAAGCATGGCAACTATGGCGCCACGTCGGTCAGCGGTGCCAGCAACGTCATCGAGCATATGGGCGTGCGCTTCACGGCCGACGAGGGGGCACTGCGCCGCAGCATGGACGGCTGCCGTCTGGCCTACCTCCACGCCCCGCTCTTCAACCCCGCCATGAAGGCCGTCGCCCCCGTGCGCAAGGCCCTCGGCGTACGCACCTTCTTCAACATTCTCGGCCCGCTGGTCAATCCCGCCCTACCCGCCGCGCAACTGTTGGGCGTCTACAATCTGGCTCTGCAACGGCTCTACACCTACACCTATCAGGCTGCCGGCACGACGCGCTTCGCCGTGGTGCATAGCTTGGATGGCTACGACGAGATCTCGCTCACGTCCGACTTCAAGGTGTCGGGCGCCGACGGCGAACAGATCTATCGTCCCGAGACGTTAGGCCTCGCGCGACTACGTCCGAAGGAGCTCTATGGCGGCGCGACACCCGACGAAGCCGCCGACATCTTCCGCCGTGTGCTCGAGAACCGTTCGACAGCTGCGCAAAAGCAAGCCGTCGTCGCCAATGCCGCCTTCGCCATCCGCCTCATGCGCCCCGACGCCTCCCTGCCCGACTGCATCGCCGAAGCCACCGAGACCATCGACAGCGGCCGCGCCCTCCAAACCCTCAAGCGATTCGTAGAACTCAATCAATAACAGGCACCCAGCCAGCTTGGCCGGCACCCCTGGTGCCTTGATCTTCTTTTGCTTCTTTTCTTCCATCAAGGGAAGAAAAGAAGGACATCAAGAGAAGAAAGGCAGCTGCGGCTGCCGGCGAATTTGGCCGGGTACCCATAACCATTGACCATTCAAATGCAAGACATCCTCTCCCAAATCATCGCCAACAAGCGCTTCGAGGTCGACATCCGCAAGCGCATCATTCCCCAAGAACAGTTCGAAGAAGCCCTCCTCGACGGCATGCCACGCCCGACGCACTCCATGCGGCGCGCCCTGGCCGAATCGCCCACGGGCATCATTGCCGAGTTCAAACGCCTATCGCCGTCAAAAGGCTGGATCGCTCGCGAGGCCGACCCGGCCGACGTCGTGCCCGACTATGCCCGCGCTGGCGCCGCCGCCCTCTCCGTGCTCACGGACGAGAAGTTCTTCGGCGGCACCGTCCGCGACCTCCGCGCCGTCCGTCCGCTGACGGATCTGCCCATCCTTCGCAAAGACTTCATCATCGACGCCTATCAGCTCTATGAGGCGCGTATCATCGGCGCCGACGCCGTGCTGCTCATCGCCGCCGCGCTCTCGCCCGACCAATGTCGCGAGCTGGCCGACGTGGCGCATCGGCTCGGGCTGGAGGTGCTCCTGGAGCTGCACACGGCCGACGAGCTGCGGCACATCTGCCCCGAGGTGGATATGATCGGCATCAACAACCGCCACCTCGGTAGCTTCTCCACCGACCCCGAACACTCGCTGCGCTTGGCCGGACTGCTGCCCGCGGGCGACGTCGTCGTGCGCATCTCGGAGAGCGGCCTTTCGGATCCGGCCACCATCCACCGACTGCGCCGAGCGGGCTATCGTGGCTTCCTCATCGGCGAGACGTTCATGCGCGCCAGCCACCCAGGCGAGGCGCTCGCCTCCTTCCTCCGCGACGTGGAGGCGCAAGGCACGGAGGCCACGGCATGATCGGCGGCCGACTGATCAAGGTCTGCGGACTGCGTGCGGCGGATAACGTGCGCGCGGTGGCGGCGCTGCCTGGCGTCGATCTGGTGGGCTTCATCTTCCACCCCGCATCGCCGCGCTGCGTGACAGCCGTGCCGGACGTGTCGTTGCCTGATGGCGTGCGTCGCGTGGGCGTCTTTGTCGACGTCCCCGAGGAGCAGATCGCGGCCACGGCCCATCGCTACGGCCTGCATCTCGTGCAGCTGCACGGCCACGAGTCGCCCGACATGTGTCGCCACCTGGCCGACGTGGGGCTGGGCGTCATCAAAGCCTTCCCCGCCACCCCCGAAGCGGTGCGCAACGACACGACGCGCTATGCCACGTCCGGCTGCCGCCTCTTCCTCTTCGACACCCCCACGGCTGCGCATGGCGGCTCGGGGCGCACGTTCGACTGGCACGTGTTGCAGGACTACGTGGGCCAGACGCCCTTCCTGCTCGGCGGCGGACTGGGGCCCGATGCCCTCGAAGCCCTCAGCCGCTTCACCCATCCCCGCTTAGCCGGCTACGACCTCAACAGTCGCTTCGAACGCTGCCCCGCCGAGAAAGACGTCGAGGCACTACGCACGTTCCTGCAACGCTTAGGCGGCGCACCCGTACCCGGCCAAATATCCCCGGCCTCGGTGAGGCCTTGACTTTCTTTTGCTTCCTTTTCTTGTGTCAAGACAAGAAAAGGAGGTAGGGGTTCGGGGGTAACGCCCCCGCAATATACCCGGCCAAACTTCCTCGGCCTCGGTGAGGCCTTGATCTTCTTTTGCTTCTTTTCTTCCATCAAGGGAAGAAAAGAAGGACACCAAGACAAGAAAAGGAGGTAAGGGTCCGGGGCAACGCCCCCGCAATATGCCCGCCCCTCCATTATTTCACCCATCATCCATCCCCATCACACCACAAACCCCCAATATGAATCGTATAGAAACCCTCTTCCAGAGCGGCCGTCGCGACCTGCTCTCCATTTACTTCTGCGCCGGCACACCGCGTCCCGACGCTACGGCCGACACCATCCGCGCCTTGGAGCGCCACGGCGTCGACCTGATCGAAATCGGCATCCCCTTCAGCGACCCCATGGCCGACGGCCCCGTCATCCAGCGCGCCGCCACCGACGCCCTTCGCCACGGCATGACGCTCCGCCGACTCTTCGACGACCTGACCGACATCCGCCGCGACGTCCGCCTGCCGCTCATCCTCATGGGTTACCTCAACCCCATCCTCCGCTTCGGCTTTGAAGCCTTCTGTGCCCGCTGCGCCGAGGTCGGCATCGACGGCGTTATCATCCCCGACCTTCCCTTTGCCGACTATATAACGGACTACCGCCCCCTGGCCCAGCGCTACGGACTGGATATGATCATGCTCATCACGCCCGAGACGTCCGAGGAGCGGATCCGCGCCATCGACGCTGCCACCGACGGCTTCCTTTATATGGTCTCGTCGGCCTCTACCACCGGCGCCCGCGACACGTTCGACGCGCCCACGCTCGACTACTTCCGCCGCATCGCCGCCCTACCCCTCCGCAATCCGCGTATGATCGGCTTCGGCGTCTCCAACCGCGCCACCTTCAGCGATGCTTGTCGCCACACCTCGGGCGCCATCATCGGCAGCCGCTTTGTCAGTCTGCTCGAGGAGGAAGGCGGCGACGCTACACGCGCTATCGTCCGTCTCAAGGAGGCGATCGGGGCGTCTGCGGGGGCGTCTACGGACGCCGGCGGCCTCTGCAGAGGCAGGGAAGTGAGGCCGGGGGCGTGAAGGGCAATTCTCTCTCCTCCCCTACCTTTGGCCGCACATCATCCATCATTCACACACATGAAAGCATTCTACACCCTCCTCACCCTTGCCGCACTGCTTGCCGGGCAGACCCTTCAAGCGCAGCGCGATGACTGGCAACGCATGGTCGACCAGAAGCGTTTTGCTGAGGTGTTGGCCTTGGCTAAGTCGCACCCGGACACGACGGACTTTGCCGCCCTTTATGCCGCGGGACAGGCCTCGGAAGGTCTGCTCAAGTATCGCGACGCCTACCATTATTATAGGCGTTGCCCGGCCACCGACTCCGCACGCACGGAACTGCTCGTGGCGCTCGCACGCACCGCCGGAACCATCGGGCGGACAGACGAGGCAGAGCGCTACCTGTTGCAACTGCGTGCGCGTGACACGGCGGACTTCTACGCCAATCATCAGCTGGCCCGATTCTACGACCGGCAGGGCGACACCGAGCGTGCTAAGGCGTATTACGAGAAGCTGCTGGCCAGCGACCCGCAGAACCCGGTGCTGATGCGCAACGTGGCCGACTGTGCCCGACAGTTGGGGCAGAAGGGCGTGGCGATGGTGACCTACATGGAGGCGTTCCAAGTCGAGCCGGAGAATGCGCTGGCCGCAGCGGCGCTGGCCAACTATATGCTGTCGATGCAGCTGGCGGACATCGCCCTCGAGGTCTGCGACAAGGCTCTCAGCTATCACCCGCGCCATCGCGCGCTCCGACGTAACCGCGGCATGGCGCTCTTCAGCATGAACGAATACGGGGCGGCAGATTCGGTTTACGCGGCCCTCCTCTCCGAGGGCGATTCGTCGCAACTGACGCTCAAATACGGCGGTTGCGCGCGCTATTACACGGGTCACTTCATGGACGCCATCCCGCTCTTAGAGTCGGCTTACGAGGGGGACACGAGCGCCATCGACGTCTGCCTGCTGCTCGGATCCGCCCTGGGTCGCACCTACGATCGCCGACGTGCCTTCGCCCTCTTCGACCGTGCCGAGGCGCTCATGCAGCCCGCCCCTGCAGTGACCGACATGCTCACCCGCTTCCGCGCCGAGACGTTCGAGCGCGACGGCCAAAAGGAACGCGCCGATGCGCTCTATTATCAACTCTGGACGGAGCGCAACCGCTTCGATCTCCTGAGCCGCATCTGGGAGCATTACAACGACACGGAGCGCGCCGAAAAGGACGAAGCCTATGCCCGTCGGAGCCGCTTCATCACCGTGCTTTTTGCTACCGAATACTTGGCCCGCCCCAAACGCGACGCCAAGCTGATGAGTTTCCTGAACACGCAACTGAACAAGTTCGTCTCCGATATGTTTTTCCGCCAGACTAAGCAGCTGCCAACCCTCGCTCCCGACGGTAAGGCTGGTGTCTGCACCGAGGAACAGTTACACACCCTTATGTCTCGTCTGCAAGGCGTGCGATGAGCTTTTTTGTTGAACGAAAAGCGCAAGGCCCCGCGCGGGCTGCGTGAGTCTAAAGCAACCTACACCTCCCAATTATAACTACCCCTCACAATGACCCCCGAAGTATTTGACTTCCTGCGCGAGCTACGCGCCAACAATAACCGCGAATGGTTTCAGGACAACAAGAAGCGTTACGACGCCCTACGCGCCGACTTCATCAACGACGTCGGCCAGCTGATCAACCGCATCGCCACCTTCGACCCCGAGATTGCCGGACTCGATGCCCGCAGCTGCGTCTATCGCATCTATCGCGACCTCCGCTTCTCGCCCTACAAGACGCCCTACAAGACCTATTTCAGCGCCTACATGACCGGCTTCGGCGGCCGATCGAGCGCGTATGGCGGCTATTACATCCATCTCGAGCCCGACACTCCCCAGTTGGCGGGCGGCGTCTGGTGTCCCACCTCGCCCATGCTCAAGCAGCTCCGCCGCGACATCTGCGACAACATGGACGAGCTGGCAGCCATCATCGACGCGCCCGCCTTCCGTCGCACGTTCGGCTCTTTCACCGGCGAACAGCTCACGCGCATGCCCCAAGGATTCCCCGCCGACACGCCTCGCGGCGAGCTATTGCGCTTCAAGAGTTACGTCGTGACGAGCGTCAAGCCCGAATCATACTTCACCGCCCCCGACTGGCTTGACCGCGCCACGGACGACTTCCGCCTGCTGCAGCCCCTCAACCGTTTCTTGAACTACACCATCGGCGAATTCTTCGGCAAAGAGCCATGAGACGCCTTATCGTCCCCCTCTACCGCCGCCTGTTCTGCCGCAAAGGCTACGGCGTCCATTCGCCCTTCGTCTTCGACCTGATCACGAACGTGCTCGAAGAGTCGCGCGGCTATTACGCCTATGCCGACCTGCACGCCGCCCACGCCCTGGCCGACCCGCACGACCGACTACCGTTACGCGACGCTCGGTGGCTCTTCCGTTTAGCCAACCGCTTCCACCCACGCCGCCTCATCACCGTCGGTTCCGGTGGCGGATTGACACCGCTCAGCCTGACCGCCTACGTCTCAAGCGGCCTGCACACCATCGCATTGGAGGAATGTCCGACCTCAGCCGACACCGTCCGCACCCTCCTCCACGATCGCACCACGTCGCCCATTGAGGTGCGTTGCGGCTGCTACGAGACGGAACTGAACAAAGCGCTCACCGAATACGGCCGCCCGGATTGCATAGTCCTCGACGTCCTCCCGAATCGTCTCTCATCGCTCTTTGACTGCTGCGCCAGACACCTCTCGGAGGAAACCATGCTGCTCATCCGCAGCATCCACGCCACGCCGTTCGCCCGCAACACTTGGCAGGCCATCTGCGCCCACCCCTCGGCTACGGTCTGCGTCGACGCCTACACGTGGGGCATAGTCTTCTTTCGCCCCGGCCTACCGCAGCAAATCTTCCGGCATATTGTCGTTTAAGAAAGGGGGGATGCTTGTGCAAAAAATGTCTTATCCTATATTTGCGGCGCTTTAGCGGGGAAGAGCCCCCTATTGATCGAAATCAGGAGAGATGGCAGAGTGGTCGATTGCGGCGGTCTTGAAAACCGTTGAACTGAGAG
>CALHPT010000135.1 GCA_938036405.1 uncultured Tannerella sp. | reverse complement strand
TGTTGCTTCTTTTCTTCCCTTGATAGAAGAAAAGAAGCAAAAGAAGATCAAGGCCGGTGCGCCGGCCGGCGAAGTTTGCCGGTAGCCGCAGTCGATCCGCCGATGATCCGCTCCACGTTGAGGCGGCCTGAACAGACGTAAAGAAAGAAGCCGCGGGCAAAGAGGAAGGTGAGGAAGGCGATCCACAGGGCGTCGTTGCCCATCCACGGCGCAAGGGCGTAGAAAACGGCGAGGTAGAGCACGAGGGCATAGAAGACCGTGTTGCGCAGGATGCGGGTGCGGGTGGCGCCGATCATGATGCCGTCGATCATGAACGGAACGGCGCCGACGAGTGGTACAGCAATAATCCACACGATGTAGCGCCCGGCCGTCGCGATGATGGCAGGCGAGGGGGAGAAAATGGCCAAAATCTGCCGCCAGCAGAGGGCGTACGCGCCGATAAAGAGGCCGGCAATGACGAGCGACCAACCCATCAAGCGACCGATGAAACGGCGCAGCGCCTCGGCGTTACGCTCGCCCACGAAGCGGCCCGAAAGCGCTTCGCCGGCGTAAGCAAAGCCGTCGGAGAGATAGGAGAAGAGCGTGAAAAGCTGCATCAGCACAGCGTTTGTCGTCAGTATCGTGTCGCCGAAACGCGCCGAGGCCGCGGTGAAGAAGGTGTAGGCCGTGACGACGCAGAGGGTACGCAGAAAGATATCGCGGTTGACGGTGAGAAAGTGCGTGAGCGGCGCCAGACTGAGCGAGGCGCGGAGGTCAATGAGCCGCAAATAGCCGCGGTATTTGACCCATAGGAAAACGAGGGCAACGAGCAGCCCGGTGTATTGCGCCACGACCGTCCCCCAGGCCACGCCGGCGATGCCCCACCCGAGCCCGAGCGCAAACCAAAGGCTAAAGACGACGTTGACAACGTTCGAGAGGATGGCGATGAACATGGGCGTGCGGGCGTCCTGCATGCCGATCAGCCAGCCCTGGAGCGAGAGGAGCAAGACGGAGGCGGGCGCGGCCCAGACGCGGGCAAAAAAGTAGTCGGCGGCGAGTGCGTTGACGTGGTCGCCGGCCTGCATCAGGGCGAGCGAGGCGTGGCCGATGGGGCGTTGGAAGGCGAGCAAAAGCAGCGCGAGCACGGCGGCCACCCACACGGAACGCGCGAGCATGTTGGCACACTCGCCCGGTCGATCGGCGCCGTAGGCTTGGGCGGTGATGCCGCCGGTGCCCATGCGCAGGAAGGCGCAGTTCCAGTAGATCATCGAAAAGATGGTCGTACCGACGGATAGGGCAGCGATGTTCGCGTCGTCGCCGATGCGCCCGGCGATCGCGGTGTCGGCCATGCCCAGCAGCGGGATGGTGATGTTCGAGACGATGTTCGGCAGCGCCAAACGCAGGATCTCGCGGTCAGTCAGGGTGAACTTCAAAGTCATCGGTGGGTCGCGGCAGCTTGCTTATTAATCGACCCGGAAACCAAGTCGGCGCAGGCCCTCCTCCGCGCGTCGGCTCGCGCCAGTGAGGCGCAGGCGGAAGCAGGGAAACTCGCGACGCGTCCAGTAGTCGCCGCGTTGGCGCTCGAACGTCTCGGGCGACGTTTTCAGTCGGGCACTGTCAGCGTCGATCGGATAAGTGTGGGTGACGGCTTCGTAAAAGACCTCCTCGTCCGTGCGGCCGGTGGCGTCAAGCGTAAAGTCTGTCGGCATAGGCGGTGCGGGGAGGGTCGGCGGGAACCAGTCCGTGAGGGCATCAATGCCGAACATTTGGCTGCACGTGCGCACGCATACGGCCGTACCGTTAGCCTTTCCGTCGGCCGAATAGCCGGCGATGTGGGGCGTGGCAAGGAGCGCGTCGCAGCGCAGCGCGCGGTCGATATCGGGTTCGCCTTCCCACGTATCGAGGACGAAGGCCGTAAGTCGGCCGCGCTGCACGGCGTCGCGCAGGGCCGCACTGTCGGCGACCGGTCCGCGGGAGGAGTTGATGAAGGCGGCGCCGCGACGCATCCGGTCGAAGAAACGAGTGTCGGCTAAGTGGCGCGTCGGATACGGGCCATCGGCCGTCAAAGGTGTGTGGCAGGTGACGATGTCACTCTGCCGGAGCAGTTCGTCAAGCGATGTGAAAGCGTCGCTACCCTCGCGTTCCTCACGGGGCGGATCGTTGAGCAAAACGCGCATGCCGAGCGCCTGCGCCGCGTCGGCCACGCCCCGCCCGACGTGCCCTACGCCGATGATGCCGAGCGTCGTATCAGTAAGGCGCAGGCCCCGTTGGCGGACGATAGTGACGAGTGCGGCGGCGATATATTGTCGGACGGAGGCGGCGTTGCAACCGGGGGCATTCACCCAGCGGATGCCGGCGCGTCGGCAATAATCCGTGTCGATATGGTCGAAACCGATGGTCGCGGTGACGATCAGGCGGACGCGACTGCCGGCGAGCAGTGCCTCGTCGCAATGCGTGCGGGTACGGGTGAAGAGTACATCCGCGTCGCGCACATCGTCGGCCGTGATCGCCGCGCCGGGTAGGTAGGTGATGTCGGCATACGGCTCCATCACACCACGCAGAAAAGGGATCTTATCGTCAGCGATGATTTTCATCTTCTTGTTGAATCATTGCCCTCGAATAATTAATTGCCTGTACGCCGCGCACATCATCAAATGCGCGAGCGGAATGGCCGCAAAGACGCCTACACCGAAGGCTATATGTCCCAGCAACACGATGCCGCAACCGGCGAGCACGAGCTTGAAGACTTGTCCCGTAGCGCCGCGCGTGATCTCCCAGCTGCGCCTAAGTGACGACAGGGCGCCGGCGTTCTCTTCCACGATGATCTGTGGCGCAAACACCAGTCGCAGGCCGACGTAGATGCCCGGCACGATAAGCAACACCAGCCCGATGCTGACAATCGTCCAATAAAGGATATAGGCAAAGAGCAGTGCGAATACCTTGCGCGACATCTGCCCATAAGCCGAGAACTGCGGTTCCTCGCCGTCGAGCGCCTGGAAGAGGTTCTTGAGATAGCCCAGCACAAAGACCAGCGTGAAAAGCGTGTTGGCCACCCCGAGCGCCGTGCGACCCGGAAAGCCGACGTAAGGCATGGTACACGTAAGCAAGAGGCTGATGATCGTGTAACCGATCACCAGCCCTGCAAGCACCCATATCTGAGCCACGAGGCTCTGCCACGCCTTCCGCAGAAGGTCCGAGATAATGAGTTTTCGTTCCATGAATTGTGCGATTGTTTAGGGTTGAATCCAGCGCACGTAGGCAAAGTCCATGCGGTGCGGCAGCTTCGGATTGACGGGATAGACGCGGAAGCCGACGCGCATGTGGCCGTAGACGGCGGCCTTCTTATGGAGTTCGAAGTAGAGCTTCGATCCCACTTCCTTCTTCAGCGTGAAAGGCGCCACGGTGACAAGCTCCGTCTGATGGTTCTCCGGATTCTCCTTCGTGTAGACGATCTCCACGCCGAGCATGCTCTTGAGGCCCTTGCGATCGATCACGATGCGGATGTCGTACTCCTCGCCTACGGTCGGGTGGGCAGCGTCGTCTTGATAGTCGAACGATTCGACCTCGAACTCGTTCCAGTGATCAGCCACCTCCCGCTTCCATGCGGCGATCTCACGCGCCTCGGCAAAGTCGGACTTCTCTAAGCGTGCGGCACGCACCGCCAGCTTGGAGTAGAAACGCGCCACGTAATCGTCCAGCATACGCTTCATGGTGTACTCCGGTGCAATCTGCGACATGGAGTTCTTGATGTACTGGATCCACTCCGGCGAATAGCCCTTGCTGTTCTTGGCGAAGTAGAGCGGAATGATCTCGTCCTCCAAGAGGTGGTAGATCGTGGCCGCGTCCAGTTGGTCTTGATACTGCTGATTGTCGTACGTCCGCTGCGAAGTCAGCGCCCAGCCAGCGCCTTCCTTATAGCCTTCGTACCACCAGCCGTCGAGGACGGAGAAGTTGAGCACACCATTCATCTCAGCCTTCTCGCCCGACGTACCAGAGGCCTCGAGCGGACGTGTCGGTGTGTTCAGCCAGATGTCGACGCCGGAGATGAGGCGACGAGCCAGACGCATGTCGTAGTTCTCGAGGAAGAGGATCTTGCCGAGGAACTCCGGCCGGCGAGAGATCTCTACGATGTGCTTGATCAATCCCTGCCCGCCGCCGTCGGCCGGGTGAGCCTTGCCGGTGAAGACGAACTGGATGGGGCACTTGTCGTTGTTCACGATCTTGGCCAGGCGATCGAGGTCGGTGAAGAGCAGGTGCGCGCGCTTGTAAGTAGCAAAGCGGCGGCCGAAGCCGATCAGCAGGGCGCCGGGATTGATCTTCTCCATCAGCGTGATCACCTTCGAGGGGTCGCCCTGATTCTTCAGCCAGTTGTCGCGATACTGGTTCTTGATGTATTCGATGAGCTTATTCTTGAGTGCCTTGCGGATCTCCCAGATCTCACCGTCGGGGACGTTGCGGATGGGATCCCAGATGGCCTTGTTCGACTGGTCGTCGAGGAAGCTCCGGTCGAACGTCCGCTCGCAATACTTTTTCCATTCGGTGGCCATCCACGTGGGCAGATGCACGCCGTTGGTGACGTAACCCACATGCAACTCCTCGGGGAAGTAGCCGTTCCACACGGGGGCAAACATCTTGCGCGAGACGATGCCGTGGAGGTAGCTGACACCGTTGGCCTCCTGGCAGGTGTTGAGGGCGAAGGTGCTCATGCAGAACTTCTCTTGGCTGCCGGGATTGGTGCGGCCCATGTCGATAAAGTCCTGCCAACTGATGCCGAGCTTATTGGGGAACTCGCTCATGTATTTGCCGAAAAGCGACTCCTCGAAGTAGTCGTGGCCGGCGGGCACGGGCGTGTGCACCGTATACAAGGAAGAGGCGCGCACCACCTCTAAAGCCTCGTTGAAGTCGAGCTTCTCGTTGTGGATGTAGTCCACGAGTCGCTGCACATTGATCAGCGCCGCATGCCCCTCGTTGCAGTGATACACCTGCTGCTTGATGCCGAGCTTGTTCAGGAGCATGATGCCACCGATACCGAGCAGGTATTCCTGCTTCATGCGGTTCTCCCAGTCGCCGCCGTAGAGCTGATGGGTGATGGAGCGGTCCCACTCGCTGTTTTCGGGCAGGTCTGTATCCATCAAATAGAGGGGCACACGCCCGACGCTCACCTTCCAGATATGGGTGTACACCGTGCGCCCTGGGTAGGGGACTTCGAGCACAAGGGGTTGATTCGTGCCCTCCATCACCTGCTCGAGCGGCAGGGTGTTGAAGTTTTGCGGCTCATAGTTGGCGATTTGTTGGCCATCCATGGCCAGCGACTGGGTGAAATAGCCATAGCGATAGAGAAAGCCGACGGCCGTCAGATCCACGCGGCTGTCGCTGGCCTCCTTCAGGTAGTCGCCGGCCAGCACGCCGAGGCCGCCGGAGTAAATCTTGAGCACGTTCGTCAGGCCGTATTCCATGCTGAAATAGGCGATCGAGGGCTTCGAGGCGTCGGGCTCGACGGCCATGTAATCCTTGAATCGCTTGTAGACGTAATCTATTTTGAGCATGAGCTCGTTGTCGGCCAATATTTCTTCGATCCGTCGCTGGGACAACTCTTGGAGCAGCAGCACGGGGTTGCCCTCGGTTGACGTCCACAAGTCGGGAGAGATCTCTCGAAAAAGTTTAGCCCCTTCGTAGTGCCACACCCACCAAAGATTGGTGGCGATTTCATACAAAGGGGATAATTGCTTCGGGAGTTTTGAATGAGAATAAACATCTCTCCAAATCGGCTCGTTGGATTGTTTCGATTGAATCTTCATCAGTTATATTCTTTGAGTTAGACGCCGCAAAGGTACAGGGAATTGGCCCCGCTGACAAAAAGACGCCGCACACGGGGAGGGAGAGCCAAACGCCTCGATCAAATCGCTGTCCTCGTCAGGTAAAGTCCTGCCAAACGCCACAACACCACGGTTCAAGTCAGGTAAAGCCCCGCCAGACGCCACGATACCACGGTTCAGGCCAGGTAAAGCCCCGCCAACCGATACGAAGCCACGGTTCAGGCCAAGAGAAGGCCGTCAGTTGAAATTATGCCTCTATTTTATATTGGTTGGAAATTAAATGGTCGCTTTTTATATCTGAGAATATCGCTTAGCTATAAAACAGTCGCCAGTTTATACTGAAAAAGTTTATTGGGTAATAAACAGTCACCCGTTTATTCTGCATAAAAATGATCTCCTCTATTTTGCGACTATTTCATACCAGAAAAATTTTCTCAGGTATAAAAAGTGACCATTTATTAGCCGACAAGATTTATCCAATATAAAAAGTCGCCATTTAGTTCCTGATATTATTGCTCTGTGATAAAAAGTCACTTTTTCATTTTCGAACAAAGTCGTTCAGTGTAAAAAAGTGACTTGTTATTTATCAAGTAAAGATGGACAGTGTGGATAATCTGTTTGCGAGGACATACCGGCAAGAGGGTAGCGGCGTCGGGAGGAGTGACGGGGCTTTCTGCACTTCGGGTAACCCGAATTTCTCGCCCGACGGGACTTTTCGGGCCGCGGACAAGGCCATCACAGGCACGGTTTGGGTCGCGCGGGCGAAAAGCCGTCCTTTGCGCCAAACAATTTCACGATCAAGATTATGAACAGAATAAAAATAGGTGACAAGGTGCGCTTCCTCAACAGTGTGGGCGGGGGCGTGGTGAAGGCTTTGAAGGATAAGCAGACGGTGATGGTGGAGGACGAAAATGGATTCGACTACCCTGTGCTCGTGAGCGAATGCGTCGTGGTGGACGACGGGAAGCGACCGGCCGCGGGTGGCACGACGCGCCCCACAACGCCTGAACCTCCGCGGCCAGAGCCGGCTCAGCCTCAGCCGACAGCCTACCGTCCGGAGGAGACGCCGGGCGGGGAGCGCCTGAACGTGAGCTTGGCCTACCTGCCGATCGACCCGAAGAACCTGGTCGATAGTGGCTACGAGGCATACCTGATCAACGAGAGTAATTACGAGCTTTCCTATAGCTATATGTGTGCCTCGAACCGCAGCTGGACGCTCCGCGCCGGGGGGACGGTGGAGCCGAACACGCGGATCTTCCTCGAGGAGTTCGGCAAGGAGCAGCTCGGGGATCTGGAGCGGCTCTGCGTGCAGCTGATCGCCTTCAAGCGGGGGCGGCCGTTTGGGCTGAAGAACGCCATCTCGGTGGAGCTGCGGCTGGACACAGTGAAGTTTTACAAGCTGCACTGCTTTGCGCCGAACGACTACTTCGACGAGGGGGCGATCGTGGTGCCCATCGTGCGCGACGATGTGCCGGAGCGGCCGCTCCTGATCCCGGTGGCCGAGCTGGAGGAGGCCATGATGACCAAGGCGCGCGAGGACCGTCGGCGGCCGCAGCCTGCGGCATCGAAGCCCAAACGGAAGGAGGACGAAATCGTGGAGGTGGACCTGCACATCAGTCAGCTGCTGGACGACACAACAGGCATGGCCCCGGGCGATATGTTGCGCTATCAGGTGGACCGTTTCCACGCCGTGATGGAGGAGTTCGCCGGTCACAAGGGGCAGCGGATCGTCTTTATCCACGGCAAGGGCGAGGGCGTGCTGCGGGCGGCGATCGAGAAGGAGCTGAAGACGCGGTATAAGTCGTGTGAGTATCAAGACGCCTCGTTCCGCGAGTACGGTTTCGGGGCTACGATGGTCAAGATCCGCTGAACGTCATGGCACAAGAGACGGAACGGAAATTCCTTGTGGCGGGCGACTTTATGCCTTACGCCACGGCCGCGATTCCCATTGCTCAGGGCTATCTCTGCACCGATCCGGAGCGTACGGTGCGCGTACGTCGGGCGGGCGATACGGCCTATCTGACGATCAAGAGTGAGCCGGACGAGCGCGGCTGGAGTCGGTACGAGTTTGAGCAGCCGATCCCGGTGGACGATGCCCAAGAGCTGCTCTCGATGTGTGTGGGTCACCGGATCGAGAAGGTGCGCCATCTCGTGCCCGGCAGCGACGGTCACACGTGGGAGGTGGACGTCTTCAGCGGCGCCAACGCGGGGCTAACCGTGGCGGAGATCGAGCTGCGCGATGCTGACGAGCCGCTCACGATACCCGCCTGGGTGGGACGTGAGGTGACGGGCGATGCCCGCTATTACAACTCCGCGCTCTCCACCCGACCGTACGCAGAGTGGGCATAGTAAGACGAGAAAGCGAAAAGTCCTGCCGGCGGGAGCACATCTCCTACCAGCAGGACTTTTTGCTTTCCCGTCCCTCAGCCCGAACGAAATAAACCTTGAGCGTTGACTGTGATTAATGATGTCAGTCATAGAGCCACTATATACGTGTATCTGAAAATCATTCCCATCTCTCGATGAAGATCCCTTCCCCGGGCCAACGGCCGTGGCAACGCACGATCACTCGTTGATACTTATAGTGCTTTTTGTGGAGCTGGAGAGTGCGAGATCCATTACGTCAGAAGATGGCATGAAGTATCAATCTTCTATTTATTAGGAGATTACTTTCTTCTTCATGAAAACATGAAATCTCTAAGTATCACTGACTATCCCAATTTTTGGGTGTAGTTTTGGGTGCATAGACCATACACATCCAAGCAATATGAACATCAAGCGTAATATCATCTTCGCCCTCGAGAGCCGGAAGAAAGCAGGCGTCCCTATCGTGGAAAATGTCCCTATCCGTATGCGTGTAGTGTTTGCAGGCCAACGGATAGAATTTACAACAGGCTATCGCATCGATACGGCCAAATGGGAGGCAGACAAGCAAAAGGTGAAGAACGGATGCACCAACAAGCTGAAGCAAAGTGCCAGTGAGATCAATACAGATCTTCTAAGGCAGTACACGGAGATTCAGAACATCTTCAAGGAGTATGAAGTGCAAGACATCATGCCAACCGCCAAGCAGATAAAGGACGCGTTTAATGCCAAAATGAGGAGACAGTTGGCTAAAGTTAAGGAAGCGGGTACAGAGGATCCTACAATCAGCTTTTGGGATGCATTTGGTCTCTTCGTAAAGGAGTGCAGGTTACAAAACAACTGGGCTGAGTCGACTTCTAAAAAGTTCGCGACAGTAAAGAATCATCTGAATGAATTTAATGCGGCACTTTCCTTCGACATCTTTACGGAAGAAGGTATGAAGGACTATGTAGACTTCCTACGAAAGAAAGACATGAGAAACAGCTCGGTCAGCAAACAAATCGCATTCCTCAAATGGTTCCTACGCTGGTGCACCAAGAAGGGATATTGCCATAACACGGCCTATGAAGACTTCAATCCCAAGTTGAAAAGCGCGCCCAAGAAAGTCATCTTTCTC
>CALHPT010000134.1 GCA_938036405.1 uncultured Tannerella sp. | reverse complement strand
AGCGTTCAACCGGCATGGCATCCAATACTTCGTTGCCGATGATGATGCCGTCAAAGTGTTCGGGTAATGTAGTGAGGTGGATGACTTTTGCGGCTGCTTCGGGAGATGTGTGCTCAAGAATATGTTGGCGTTGTCTCTACAACCGGACACTGTCCGCCTTTCGTATTTCGACCCTCCCTCACCCCATCTCCTGTCGGAGCTGCTGTTCGGCCAGGAGGCGGTAGCGGCGACCTTCGACTGAGATGAGTTCCTCGCGTACCATTTTACTGATCTCTTTCGAGAGTGCCGGACGGGTGACGCAGAGGTAGTGCGCCAGTTGCGACGTGTTGTGCTCGGCCGATATCCAGCTGTCCTTACCCGGATCCTGCTCCAGCAGGTAGGCCACGAAGCGGTGGCGAACGGTGCGCTGAGTGAGGATGCGCAGGCGCACGGAGGTGCAGTTGTTGCAGCTGCCCGAGACGTGCAGGAAGTTCTTCAGCAGGTAAGGCTCCTCGCTGATGAGCCGGAAGAGGGACTCGCGCGGTGCCGTGAGCAGCGTGGAGGGCATGGTGGCGGTGAAGGTGGCCGGCAGCGTCTGGTCGCGGTTGAAGAGGTGCGGCGTGCCGAAGGAGCGTGGCGCAACGATCGTTTCGATCATCACCCGGTTGCCCCATTCGTCGATGATGTCGCCCCGTACACGCCCCTCGAGTAGCACGAAGAGCGAGCGGCAGATGGCGCCCTGATGGATGATGATTTCGTTCTTTTCCAGCGCATAGAGTCGGGCATCAAGCCGTTCTGTGAGCGATGCGCGGAGGCTCTCCGGCGCCCCATCGAAGAGGGGGATCCGGAACAAGGTCTGTTGTAGCGACTCTGTGAGTGAGATCTCAATCATGGTGCGTGTCCAGTACTTCTACTTTTATTCTCAAAGGCAAAGGTAGCCCTTATATAGAGCCGTTAGGAGGGAGAGCGTCCGCGGCGGCGTAATAAGTATGACGGCCAATGATCTGAATAAGCCCGTCCTTTGCATCCATTAATCAAATAATGGAGGACTAAACAATGAGACGAACTATGTTTTGTATGATCTTTTCGCTGTTCGTTGGCGGAATGATGGCACAACCGGGCGACAATCAAACGACGGTAGACGTGCAGGTTCGGCCGCGAGCTGAGTATCGTAACGGGGCACTCTTTCCGCGTGATCGGGGAGAACTGCCTGCTCGGTTCATTACCAATCGGGCACGCCTGTCGTTGGGCTACGAGCGTAGCCAACTCGAGATGCGCCTCTCCGGGCAGCATGTGGGCGTCTGGGGACAGGATCCGCAGATCGATCGCAACGGACGCTTTATCCTCAACGAGGCTTGGGCTAAGCTCCGCTTCGGTCACGGCCTCTTTGCCAAGGTGGGGCGCCAGCCACTCTCGTACGACGATGAACGTATCCTCGGCGCACTGGACTGGAACATGGCCGGGCGTTACCACGACGCCTTGAAGCTCGGCTATGAGTCGCGACAGGATCTTCTGCACCTGATCCTGGCCTTCAATCAGAACGACGAACGGGTGATCGGGGGCACGTATTATCACCCCGGTGCACAGCCCTACAAGTCGATGCAGACGCTCTGGTACGCCCACTCCGACAAGTACTTCCGCGTTTCGGCCTTGGCGATGAACTTAGGGTTAGAAGGCGGCACCACGGATCGTGCTGAGACGCGTTACCAGCAGACCTTCGGGGTAAACCTTGGGGTACGTTCGGATCGCGTCTGGGATCTCTCCGGTACGTTTTACTATCAAATGGGACGTACCGCAGCAGACGTCCCCATCTCAGCTTGGATGGCAGCCTTGCATGCCAACATCCATGCGACTGAAGGCCTTTCGTTCCAGCTCGGCTCAGACTACCTCTCAGGCGACGACCGCGGGAGCGCTGACTTTGAGGCTTTCAATCCGCTCTACGGCACGCACCACAAGTTTTATGGGGCGATGGATTACTTCTACGCCTCTCCCTTCGCCAACCACCTGAACCCCGGACTGTGGGATAACTACGCCGGACTGAACGTGGCTGTCACCCCGAGCTTAAGCCTCGGCGCTACGGGTCATTACTTCAGCACCACGAGCGACCTGCAGTCTGCCACCGGTCAGCTCTCGAAGGGCTTAGGCACAGAGGTTGATTTGCAGCTTAGCTGGAATCTCATGAAAGACGTTAACCTCATGGCCGGCTATTCCTTCATGCTCGGTACGGCGACGATGGACCATGTGAAGGGCGGCGATCACACGCGTTGGCAAGACTGGGCGTGGCTCTCGGTGAACATTCGGACGCGCGTCTTTCAGGCCATGTGGTGAAGATGGCCGACTACATACTGATTGCATCTGTAATTCTTATTACACTCTTATTTACACTTTGGGGTTACTTTTGCCCCCGTTGATTGTAGCCCCGATCCGTTATGAAGAAATTATTGACCTCCCTACCGCGTCAGCTCGTCCTTCCCCTCTTCGTTGTCGGGGGAATCTTGGCTGGGCTGGGCGCTTATGCGGCTTACATGGCGAGGATACACACGTATCTCGGCGACGACCCTGCGGTGTGCATCAACTGTCACATCATGACCTCCTACTATAACTCGTGGGATCACAGTTCGCACGGCCGACGGGCAACATGCAACGACTGCCATGTGCCGCATGAAAATGTATTTAAGAAGTATGCCTTCAAGGCCAAAGATGGATTGCTTCACGCTTCCGTCTTTACGTTGCGAAGAGAACCCATGGCGCTGCGTCCGCGCGAGGAGAGCTATGAGGTGATCATGAACAACTGTATCCGCTGTCACACACAGCTGAATCAGGAGTTCGTGAACACGGGCATGATCTCCTTTGTGGACACGAAGTCCGGCAAGGGCAAAGCCTGCTGGGACTGTCACACGGATGTGCCTCACGGCAAGCGTAGCAACCTGAATGGCACGCCAGACGCCATCGTTCCGCTACCCAAGTCGCCCGTACCCGATTGGCTGAAGAAAGTGATGGGGAAATAAGCCCCCTGATTACTGCTCCTCCCTTATCCATTCCCTCTAACTACTTAGAATCAAATCGACCCTCTAACTACTCACACTACTATGTTCAAGAGATTAACTGACACCATTAGGCGCCGACCCATCGTCGGGTGGATTCTGTTCTTCGCCGTCATGGCGGGCGTGTTTCTGCTGGGTTTATTAGCCGCATCCATCACTGAGCGGCGCGCCGAGATTGCAACGATTTACAACAACAAGAAGACCGACATCCCCGAGTTCGAGACGCGCAACGAGATCTGGGGCCTCAACTTCCCGCGCGAATACGAGACTTGGGCGCAGACGGCGGACACCTCCTTCACGTCCGAATTCAACGGTAGCCACGCCGTCGACGTGCTGGCTGCCCGGCCGCAGATGGTCATCTTTTGGGCGGGCTACTCCTTCTCTCGCGAGTACAATTCGCCCCGCGGCCATAAGCATGCCATCGAGGACATGCGCGCCATCCTCCGTACAGGTAACCCCGGTATAGACGGCGAAGGCGACATCCAGCCGGCCACGTGCTGGACATGTAAAGGCCCGGACGTGCCCCGTATGATGCACGAGGTGGGCATTGCCAACTTCTACAAAGCACCGTGGAGCTCGATGGGTGCCGAGATCATGAACCCGATTGGCTGCGGCGACTGTCACGACCCGAAGACGATGGATCTGAAGATCACCCGTCCTGCGTTGATCGAGGCTTTCCAACGTCAAGGCAAGGACATCACCAAGGCCACGCAGCAGGAGATGCGCTCACTCGTCTGTGCACAGTGCCACGTGGAGTATTACTTCAAGGGCGAGGGCAAATACCTCACCTTCC
Source organism: uncultured Tannerella sp. (assembly GCA_938036405.1). Classification (GTDB taxonomy): domain Bacteria; phylum Bacteroidota; class Bacteroidia; order Bacteroidales; family Tannerellaceae; genus Tannerella. The sequence continues at coordinate 27,632 of CALHPT010000134.1, read as the reverse complement.
CGTGGGACAAGGGCATGACGATGGAGGATGCCGAGGCCTACTATGACGAATCGGATTACTACGACTACATCCACGCGCTCAGTCGTGCACCCATCCTCAAGGCGCAGCACCCGGGCTACGAGCTGTCTATGCAGGGCATCCACGCACAGCGTGGCGTAGCTTGCGCCGATTGCCACATGCCTTACAAGGCCGAAGGCGGCATCAAATACACCGACCATCACATCACCAGCCCGCTGCAATACATCGACCGCACCTGCCAAGTGTGCCACCGCGAAAGCGAGGAGACACTCCGGCAGAACGTCTACGAACGTCAGCGTAAGGTCAACGAGGTGCGCAACAAGCTCGAGGATGAGCTGCTGCATGCCCACATCGAGGCAGAGTTCGCTTGGAAGAAGGGCGCTACCGAGACCGAGATGGCACCCGTGCTGAAGTTCATCCGCCAGTCGCAATGGCGTTGGGACTACGGCGTGGCATCGCACGGAGCATCCTTCCACGCACCGCAAGAGGTGACGCGCATCCTCAGCGCAGGTCTCGAGCGCGCAATGAAGGCTCGCCTTGCCCTCTCCCGCATCTTGGCTAAGCACGGCTACACCGACGAGGTGCCCATGCCAGACATCTCGACCAAGGAGAAGGCACAGCGCTACATCGGTCTGAACCCCGAAGAACTCCGCCGCAAGAAGGGTGAGTTCCTCAAGACCGTCGTTCCAAAGTGGATCGAAGAGGCGAGGAAGAAGAACCGCATCATGACGGCTGACGCATCAAAGAGCTAAGAAGCTGTTTTGGAATTTATTTCGGAGGATATTTAGAGGATATTTCCGGGGATTTTGTCCCATCTTTTAAGGAGCATAGCGAGCTATGTGACGAAAAAGATGGGACAAAAGGGCGGAAATAGACCTCAAATAGCCCCGAAATAGAAATGGGAAAGATTTGCCCAAACGGCTCCTTAATACAATGACTCTATAAATTCAAAACAGCTCCCTATATGGCCGGACTATACATCCACGTCCCCTTCTGCAAGCAGCGCTGCAGCTACTGCGACTTCTACACCCAAACCGACACACGCCTCCGCACGGGTTACCTCCGCGCCGTCCGACGTGAACTCGCAGAGCGGGCACATGAGCTCAACGACGAACCGGTTGAGACCATCTACTTCGGCGGCGGCACTCCCTCGCAACTCACCGGCGAGGAACTCAACGCCATCTTCCACACCATCAGCGCACACTACGACACGTCAGCCTGTCGCGAGATCACCCTCGAAGCCAACCCGGACGACATCACCGACGACTACCTCCACGCTCTCCGCACCGATCTGCCCTTCAACCGCATCAGCCTCGGCGTGCAGAGCTTCGACGACACGGATCTCAGCCGCCTAAATCGTCGGCACGATGCCCACGGCGCCATCCGGGCTGTCCACCGTTGCCTCGACACGGGCTTCACCGATCTCAGCATCGACCTCATCTATGGCCTACCCGGACAGACAACAGTCGCCTGGGGGAGCAACCTCGACGTAGCCTTCCGCCTCGGCGTCACCCATCTCTCGGCTTACCACCTGACTTACGAGGCCGGCACACCGCTCCACCGACAGCTGTGTCGGGGCGACGTCCACGCCGTCGACGAGGACACGAGCGTCCGCCTCTACCGCCTACTCACAGAGCGCGCCGCGGCCGAAGGGTGGGTGCATTACGAGGTGTCGAACTTCTGCCTTCCCGGCCGCTTCGCACGCCACAACACGGCTTACTGGACGGGGGCGAAATACCTCGGCATCGGCCCCGCGGCCCACTCCTACGACGGACAGTCGCGCCGCTGGAATGTGGCCTCGATCCAGGATTACGTCGCGGGGATCATGGCCGGCAAACCGCACTACGAGCGGGAAGTGACGGACAGCGACATGCGCTACAACGAATACCTCATGACGCGCCTACGGACGATGTGGGGCGTACGCCTATCCGTGATCCGCGACACGTTCGGTGAGTCGCGCCTCGCACACTTCCTCCGCCACGCCGCGCCCTACCTCACCGCCGGACAGCTCGTTCGACAGCAGGACGACACCGACACCGTACGCCTCACCGAAGACGCCCTCTTTGTCTCCGACGGCATCATCAGCGAGCTATTCGTCTGATCGAAAAACAAGACCGGGGCGATATGCGCTTCCTTTTATCTGGAACCACCTGATGCAGACTGCAACGGCGCGCCTCTAACGCCTCCCCTCTCTACGACCTTATCTGATATCCGTCCCTCAGAGAAGCGCTTTACCCCGTCAGCATCATAAAGGAGGCCCTGATGCCACAGGGGGGCGCCCCAATCACGACAAACCTGCTTTCTTTGCCGTCGCCGTCGGAATAACGACGGCGATAAGTGACAATTCTCGATTATCCATCACCCCAAAAACACTTTTACGATGAAAGTTTATCAGACAAACGAAATCAAGAACATCTCCATCCTGGGGAGTTCAGGATCGGGTAAAACCACCCTGGCAGAGGCCATGCTCTTCGAGGGCGGAGTGATCAAACGCCGCGGTACGGTGGAAGCCGGAAACACGGTCAGTGACTATTTCCCAGTAGAGAAGGACTACGGCTACTCGGTCTTCTCCACCGTTTTCAGTGTCGAATGGAACGGGCTGAAGTTGAATTTCATCGACTGCCCCGGCTCGGACGACTTCATCGGCGGAGCCGTCTCGGCCCTCAACGTGACCGACACGGCGCTCATGGTCATCAACGCCCAGTACGGCGTCGAGGTGGGCACCATCAACCAGTTCCGCTACACCGAGCAATTCCACAAGCCCGTCATCTTCGTCGTTAATCAGCTCGACAACGACAAGGCCGACTTCGACAACACCGTGCACCAGCTCCGCGAGAACTACGGTTCGAAAGCCGTGCAGATCCAGTATCCGGTGCAGACCGGCGCTGCGTTCAACGCCGTGATCGACGTGATCAAGATGAAGATGTATCGCTGGAAGCCCGAGGGCGGCAAGCCCGATGTACTCGACATCCCCGCCGAGGAGATGGACAAGGCCACCGAGCTCCACAAAGCGCTCATCGAAGCCGCCGCCGAGCATGACGACACGCTCATGGAGAAGTTCTTCGAAGAGGGCACCCTCTCGGAAGATGACATGCGTGCAGGCATCCGCGCCGGACTCGTTTCGCGTGGCATGTTCCCCATCTTCTGCGTCTGCGCCGGCAAAGACATGTGCGTGCGCCGCACGTTGGAGTTCCTCGGTAACGTTGTGCCCTGCACCGACAAGATGCCGCGCCCCGTCACCACCGACAGCGTCGAAGTCACCCCCGACCCGGCCGGCCCCACCAGCCTCTTCTTCTTCAAGACCACCATCGAGCCACACATCGGCCAGGTGTCCTACTTCAAAGTCGTTTCCGGTAAAGTCAAGGTGGGCGACGACCTGACGAACGCCGACCGCGGATCGAAGGAGCGCATCGCGCAACTCTTCGCCGTCGACGGACAGATCCGCAGCGAAGTCAGCGAGATGGAAGCCGGCGACATCGGCGCCACCGTCAAGCTCAAAGACGTCCGCCGCGGCAACACCCTCAACGGCAAAGGCTGCGAGTATCGCTTCGACTTCATCAAGTATCCCGAGCCCAAATTCCGCCGCGCCATCAAGCCCGCCAACGAGGCCGACGCAGAGAAGCTGAGCGAGATCCTCACCCGCATGCACGAGGAAGACCCGACGTGGATCGTCGAGCAGTCGAAAGAGCTGAAGCAAACCATCGTCTCCGGCCAAGGCGAATTCCACCTCCGCACCCTCAAATGGCGCATCGAGAACAACGACAGGCTGGCCATCGAGTTCCTCGAGCCCAAGATCCCCTACCGCGAAACGATCACCAAATCCGCCCGCGCCGACTATCGCCACAAGAAACAGTCAGGCGGCGCCGGACAGTTCGGCGAGGTACACCTCATCCTCGAGCCGTACTACGAAGGCATGCCAGCACCCGGCACCTACCGCTTCGGCGGCCAAGAGTACCGCATGAACGTGCGCGACACACAAGTCTACGACCTCGAGTGGGGCGGCAAACTCGTCTTCGTCAACTGCATCGTCGGCGGCGCCATCGACGCCCGCTTCCTGCCGGCCATCCTCAAGGGCATCATGGGCCGCATGGAGCAAGGTCCGCTGACCGGGTCGTACGCCCGCGACGTCCGCGTCTGCGTCTACGACGGCAAGATGCACCCCGTGGACAGCAACGAAATCTCCTTCATGCTGGCCGGCCGCAACGCCTTCAGCACCGCCTTCCGCGACGCAGCGCCGAAGATCCTCGAGCCGATCTACGACATCGAAGTGCTCGTCCCCGGCGACTATCTGGGCGACGTGATGAGCGACCTCCAAGGCCGTCGCGCCCTGATCATGGGTATGAACAGCGAGCGCGGCTACGAGAAGCTGATGGCCAAGGTGCCCCTCAAAGAGATGTCCAGCTACTCCACCTCACTGAGCTCCATCACCGGCGGCCGCGCGTCGTTCACGATGAAGTTCTCCGGCTACGAGCTCGTCCCCACCGACGTGCAGGAGAAGCTCCTCAAGGAGTACGCCGCCACGCAGACCGAGGAGTAACCCCCCTCCAACCGCGTTATTCACACACCAAGAAGGCACCCCGCAACGGGTGCCTTCTTTTTTTAAGATGCGATGTCTATGGCCAACGAATGTCGCGCCATCGAATCGCTCCCAGCGGCAAAGCTTTACCGACATCTCATCCGTGACGCTCCTTTTTTTTGTCTTTATCGACCATAAAGGTGTCCGGCAATCGAGTTGCCGGCTCACTTTTGACCCAGCGGCTCCGTCAAGCGACTTTTTAGCGTCACTTTCGACCCAGCGGCCTCGGCAAGCGAGTTGCCAGCGTCACTTACGACCCAGCGGCCCCGGCAATCGAGTTGCCAGCGTCACTTTCGACCCAGCGGCCCCGGCAATCGAGTTGCCAGCTCACTTTTGACCCAGCGGCCCCGGCAAGCGAGTTGCCAGCTCACTTTTGATCCAGCGGCCCCGGCAATCGAGTTGCCAGGATGAAAAACGGGAGTCACTTACGCCGAGCTCACGCATCAAGACGTGTTTGTGCATCTATCCTCACCAAAGAGGCCTTAGAATCAAATTCGATGAATCTTCGGCATAAGATTTGCCCACTTTTCAACAGCTCTATGCAGCGAACCCACCGCCGTTTCCCTCTCTTTACTACACAACATTCCAATGATGATACCTTACATTCAAATCAAACGCGTTTACGAAGCCGCCGATCCCGCTGACGGCTTCCGCATCCTGATCGACCGGCTCTGGCCACGCGGCATCCACAAAGACGCCCTGCCCCACGATCTATGGGCCAAAGACCTCGCCCCAAGCACACCGCTCCGCCGGTGGTTTCACGAAGACCCCGACGGCCGCTGGCCGGAGTTCGCCCGGCTCTACCGATTAGAGTTGGACGCTGCCCCCGGCATGAACGAACTGATCAACCGCATCCGGCCTTACGACACCGTCACACTGCTCTACGCCGCTAAGGATCCGGTCCACAATCACGCCCTCATTCTTCAAGACTATCTAACCACAAGAATGGGCTAAAACGCGGCACACCCACAGTGTCGCAGGTTGTTAAAGTATATGGCCTACAAAAGCGCCCCCCGAAAGATGCGTACGTTTGTCTGCGTAAGAAATCAACGGTTTAACAGCCACTTAAACTTCAGAAAAGAACCCCGTCAAACGGGTACAAAAACCACACATTAATAAACGAGGAGATTACGATGATGAAAACGATGAAATCAGCCTATCTGACCGGCCTCTTGCTGCTCCTGGCCTTCGGCGCCACGGCTCAAGATGGCTACTACGACGACGTGTATTTCTCCAGTAAAAGCAAAAAGAGAGAACGCACGGACGAACGCCGACGCATGACGGCCTCCGACCGACCCACATCGCGTCAACGCTACGACCGCGACTATGACGATGATCGCGACGTAGACGCCTACAACCGCCGCTACAACGACAACTCGACGGCGGATTACAATGACTATGACCGTGACTATCGCGACGACGACCGTAAGGTGAAGGCTCGCGAACGCCGCGGCGACAATGAGTATTCCGAGCGCATCGTTCGCTACCACTCCCCCAGCAAGATCACCATCACCGGAGCCGACAACGTGGATCTGAATCTGAGCGACGGATACTACTCCTACAGCTACGACACGGACTACTCCGGCGGCCGCACCAACGTAAACATCAACGTTAACGTCGGCAACGGCTGGGACGCATGGTATTCCTGGTATGATCCCTGGTATTACAGCGGATACTACTCGCCCTGGCGCTACTCTTGGCGCTGGCGCAACGCCTACTGGGGATGGAGCTTCGGCTGGGGTGGATTCTACGCCGGCTGGTATGACCCCTGGTACGATCCCTGGTACAGCGGATGGGGCGGCTATTGTGGCAACTACTGGGGCTATCGACGCGCCGACTACTACTATCCCTACCAATACACGACCAACAACTATTACTACGGTTGGGATGCAGGCAATCGCGACAGCCGCCGCGATTACTCCTCACGCTCGACTACGTACCGCAGCTCCTCCGACGGCGGTAGCTATGGCGACACTTACTCCACACGCTCGACTACGGCCCGCTCATCGTCCGACGGATACACCCGCAACGGCCGTGACGCATCGAGCCGTAGCTCCAGCTACAGCCGCACGGCGGACGACATTTATAGCAGTCGCTCGTCGTCCTCCCGCAGCTCATCCAGCTACGACGGCAACAGCACGCGCTCATCCTCTCGCAGCTCTGACGGCTATTACGACGGTGGAAGCAGTCGCTCATCGTCTCGCAGCTCATCCGGCGGATACTACGAAGGCAGCAGTAGAAGCTCCTCGTCGCGCAGCTCGTCTATGTACGACGGCAGCCGTTCATCGTCTCGCAGCTCGTCCGGCGGCTATTACGACAGCGGAAGCAGCCGCTCTTCTGGCTCCTACAACGGCAGCAGCACACGCTCCTCTGGCTCGTACAGCGGAAACAGTAGCCGCTCAAGCAGCTACGAAAGCAGTAGCGGCAGCTCGCGTTCGAGTAGCTCCAGCAGCTTTGGCGGAAGCAGCACACGCTCCAGCAGTTCAGGCAGCTTCGGCGGTGGCGGTGGTAGCTACAGCGGTGGTAGCGGTGGCGGAAGCAGTCGCTCGAGTAGCGGTGGAGGCCGACGCTAAAACGATCTAACCGTCGAAATAAGTTTGAGCTATAGTTTTTCATAACAATCAATCATAACCAAGCGAAGAGCGTGTGCCGGCGGTTCAACCCGTTCGACACACACTCTTTTTTTATGACACATCAAACTCAGAAAGGAGAATAAAGAAGATGAAGATGAAAAGGATATATGCCGCGGCACTGCTCATCCTGAGCTCCACGGCGCTTTGGGCACAGCAGGAAATGGACGCCTACCGCTACTCTCCGATGGACCTCAACGGGACGGCCAGATCCTTAGGCATGGGCGGCGCATTCGGTGCGCTCGGCGGAGACATGTCCGCTATGTCGCACAACCCCGCCGGAATAGGCGTCTACCGCAGCTCCGAGCTCCAAACCACCCTCGCCATGACCCGAACCGACGCCGACGCCACGTGGACGGGCATCAAAGACAGCAAGAGCCAAGTGCGGCTGCGCTTCGACAACTTCTCGTACGTCGGCTACATGCCCACGGGCTACGACGACGGCATCAAGGCGTGGAACTTCGGCGTGGGCTACAACCGCGTCCGAGACTTTAACCGCTCCTATCATGTGACCGGACGGCCCGCGCGATCGTTCGCAGACTATGCCGCCATGCGCACCTCCACCGCGCGCGAGCAAAACGGCCAAATTTTTGGTCTCACGGAAGACAAATTGGCCGCCAAGTCCGCGTATTACGACCTCTCGGGCGACTGGCTCTCCGTACTCGGCTACAAAGCGGGCTTTTTCGGAACAAAGTACGATGGGCTTAACGATGTCTACAGCAGCAGTTTTGGAGCCTACGACAGCGGCGGCAATTGGATCTCCACCTCGCCGACCAACTCAACGATGGAGATTGCGGAAAGCGGACAAATCGTGGAGTACAACTTCTCGGGATCGATGAACATTTCGGATCGCGTCTTCCTCGGCGCCACCGTCGGCGTGACGGACATCACGTATCGCCTCAATTCGACAATGAATGACGCCTTCTCGGGCAATGATTACGCCCGTCTCCAAAACGCGCTGGAAACCGACGGCTCGGGATACTCCATAAACATCGGCGCCATCATCCGTCCGATCGATGAGCTCCGATTGGGCGTGGCTTACAACTCCCCGAAATGGTACAAGATGACAGACTACTTCTCCGCCTCCGGACAGAGTTATTTCGCCGCCGACACCAAGATGCCGTCGATGTCGAGCACCACGCCGCAGGATAAGGGCTCGTTTGGCTACGCTTTCCGTTCGCCAGACCGCTGGATCTTCAGCATTGCCGGCGTAGTGGGCCAAACGGCGCTACTGAGCATGGATTATGAGCTGACAAACTATCGAAACATGCGCCTCGGGAACCGCGACGAAGGCACGTATTACAGCGACATCACGCAGCAGGCGGAGCGGGATTTCAAAGTCGGGCATACGCTCAAGCTCGGCGCCGAGTACCGCGTCACACCGCAATTCTCCATCCGCGGAGGCTACGTCTGGGAGGCCTCGCCGATGCAGGGGCGGCTGACGGAGGGCGGCGAAATTTTCACCTCAGGGACCGTCACCCATTACTCCACCGTCGGCACGGCCAACACCTACACCGTAGGCCTCGGCTACCGCTTCACGCCGAACTTTTACATGGATCTGGCCTGCGTTTACCGCAACGCCGCGGAGCAGCTGCACCCCTTCTCCGACATTCCTCTCAACGACGCTTCGCGACGCCTCAACGCCCTCAGCGCGGACGTCGCCGCGATGAATATCAAGACGACGCGCATGGCCCTGACCTTCGGCTATCGCTTCTGAAGCCATAGGCCTCGGCTGCGTCGGCCGCAAAAAACAGACAGCCTCCCGGCGCGCTCCGATCGCCCGGGCAGAAAACCAAGGAGCCGGATGAGTCCATCATTCGGCTCCTTTTTTTGTGTGACACCCATCAGCCTCAAGCTGATAGGTGTCATTTTTTATGACGCCCCATAGCCTTCGGAAAATAGACGCTTAAAAACGTAGCTCCAAAAAGCCTCAAGCAATTAGACCTCATTTCTCATGACGCCCCATAGCCTTCGGAAAATAGGCGCTAAAAAACGTAGCACCCAAAAGCCTCAGGCAAATGGGTGTTTTCACTTTGAAATGCGTTTTTGCCTCAGGCAAATGGGCGTTTTCACTTTGAAATGTGCTTTTGCCTTAGGCAATTGGACGTTTTCACTTTGAAATGCGTTTTTGCCTTAGGCAAATCGACGTTTTCACTTTGAAATGCGCTTTTGCCTCAGGCTTTTGCATGTTTTCATTTGAAACGTCCATTTGCCTGAGGCTTTTGAACGTCACTTTTTTCAAAATACACTTTCCTCAGCCTGCGGCGGATGGATTGTTTTTTGACAGCTAATTGCCTGAGATTATGGCGTATTAGATAAAGAAAACGCCCTATTTCCTCAGGCTTTTGGTTAACCCTTTTCTTCGATGAACCGCTGCGCCACGCGTTGATCCGCCCAAGGTGACGAGGCTTCCTTATCCTCACGGGGCGGCAAGAAGGATCACTCGAAAGCGATCCGATGTGCGGAAAAAGCGAGAATCCACTTCGGACGGACTCCAAACGCTCCACTGAAACCCCGTCCGCCGGATTGTCATCCCCCAACCTTCGTCCCCCGGGGCCACTGATCGGAAAACGAAGCCCGGCCTTTTGTACAAAAAAGACGGTACAAGTTGGCGGCTGCCGGCCGAAGTTTTGCCGACAACGCGTTTCTGCGTTTCTTTGTGGCTGTTGAATAACAAAAGAATCAATCTACTAACCCCCCAAAATCCCCAGCAGCCTATTGCACGACATTACTCTTAAACCAAAACTAAAGACGTAATGAACAAGATGAAATCGGAGACCGACGAGACGTTGGTCGCGATGTATGCTAATGGGAATAATGACGCTTTCGACGCGCTGCTGGAGCGCTACAAACAAACGATCCATTCGTACATTTATTTCAGCGTGCGCGATCACGATTTGACGGAAGACATCTTTCAAGAGACCTTCGTGAAGGTGATCACGACCATAAGACAAGGCCGATACACGGAATCGGGCCGTTTCAAGGCGTGGATCACGCGCATCGCGCACAACCTCATCATCGACCACTTCCGCCAGGAGCGCAACGAGAATACGATCTCGAACGACGAAGTCGCCGTGGATCTTTTCAACGATATGCGCCTCAGCGACAAGACGATCGAGGAATTGCTGGTAAACAATCAGGTGTTTGAAGACATCAAAAAGATGATCCGCTATCTGCCCGCCAATCAGCGCGAAGTCTTGGAAATGCGCTACTACAGCGAGCTGAGTTTCAAGGAGATCGCGGCGCGCACGAGCGTCAGCATCAACACGGCTCTCGGCCGCATGCGTTACGCCATCCTGAACATGCGACGGATGATGGCCGAAAATCACATCGAGCTCTCGCTCTGCTCCTAAGCCCCGCCGCGCGCTGGGAGGCGAACCATTTGCCGAGGGGCAAAAAAGTCCTGCCGGACGAGAAGAAACGACATGTTCTTTTCGCCCGGCAGAACTTTTTATTCACCAACTTTTTCGCTTCAGCTCAGCGCTTTACGGATCCGCCACTCATCCGGGAAAAGGTTGTTGGCGCGCGGTCCGAGCTGCTTCATGAAGCCCAACGGAAGGCCGCGGTAGGTTGCGAGCACAAATCCGCGCGGCACATCCCCCGGAAGCGAGATGGCCTCCCGACGCAGGTAACGAAGGGCCTCCGGCCGCGGGAGGTCGACCGTCACGAACGCCTCGCGACGGAGCGCCGTGCTCAGCGCCAACGCCGCCGACGGCACCGCGTCCCGGCCTTTCACTTCGCCCAGCAAAACGCCCGCGGAAAGCACTTGGAGCTCCGCTTCTAGCCCCTCCACAACGTCTACAAACGCGCGCGGAACGGCCCGCACACTTCCGTCTGCAGTGCGCCCAAAAGCGTAATCCTCCGGCGCCACAAGCCATCGCTTCATCTCCTCGGGCACGGGTGCAGGCTGTTGCCGCCTCGCAGTGCGCCGCCGCACGGAGCGCAGCGGCTCGTCGTCCGGTTTTCGGATCACAGCCAGCGCAAATCCCTCGCCACGTGTGCGGTGAGGCCAAAACCGACTGATGGGCAGCGTCCCCGTCAGTGCGCCGCCGATAGCCCACGCTTCTGGCGTGTCAACGGGTAACACCTCAGCGCCGAACGTGTCTGCGAGGGCGCGAAGATTCTCTTCGTTCTCCTCCGTGCTGAAGGTGCAGGTTGAATAAATGAACAGTCCTCCCGGACGAAGCGCCGGCCAGACATCGTGCACGATACGCCGCTGGCGGGCCGCACAGAGGCGCACGGCCTCCGGGCTCCACTCCGCGCGAGCCGTTGGGGCCTTGCGAAACATGCCCTCACCAGAGCATGGGAGGTCGGCCACAATGAGGTCGAAACGGTGCGCCAGCCGCCCGAAATCTTTCGGATCAGCAGAGGTCACGACTGCGCTTGGAGCGCCCCACTTAGCCACGTTTTCGACAAGAACGCGGCTGCGGCTACGGATCGTTTCATTGCTCACCAGCAGGCTCCCCTCAGGCAATACACAGAGCAGGTGCGTCGACTTCCCTCCGGGCGCAGCGCAGAGGTCAAGCGCCACGACAGGCTCCGTAACGTAACGGCTGATGGCCTGTTCGAGAAACATGGAGGCTGCCTCCTGAACATAATAGGCGCCCGCGTGAAGCAGCGGATCAAAGGTGAAAGCGGGCCTCTCCGCAAGGTATCGACCTGTCGCACACCACGGCACACCGTCGCTCACAAGCACATCTTCACTCTCCGCTGGCTTCCGCGGGTTCACACGCAAACTGACCGTGGGCGTGCCTTGCAATGCTTGCTCAAACGCATCGTAATCGTCACCCAGCAGCCGGCGCATACGCTCTACAAAGGCCTTGGGCAGTGGATCTTGACTCATTTTGTCGCTATCAAATAACGTTTTGTCTGAACACGAAAAAGGGGGAACGAACCGCGTCCGTTCCCCCCGCAACTTATTGCTATCGGTCGATCGACATCAAATGCTACCGGCCTTGATCAAATATTCGGCGATCTGCACAGCATTGAGCGCCGCACCCTTCTTGATCTGATCGCTGACAGCCCAGAAGATCAGTCCGTTCGGGTTGGTAATATCCTTACGTATTCGCCCGACGTAAACCGGATCTTTCCCCGCCACAAAGAGAGGCATGGGGTAGTCTTTTTGGGCGATATCATCCTGCAACACAATGCCTTCACCTGCTGCAAATGCCGCGCGCGCTTCTTCCACAGACACGGGGCGCTCCGTCTCTACCCAGATAGCTTCACTGTGTGCACGCATCACCGGCACTCGCACGCACATGGCACTTACTTCGATGTCAGAGTGCATAATTTTTTGAGTCTCATGATGCATCTTCATCTCCTCCTTCGTATATCCGTTGTCGGTAAATACGTCGATCTGCGGAATCAAGTTGTAGGCCAACTGGTAGAAGAATTTCTCCACCGTCGGCTCCTCGCCCTGTGCCAGCTGCATGTATTGCGTCCGTAACTCATTCATTGCCTCCGCACCTGCACCACTGGCCGCCTGATAGGTAGCTACGTGCACGCGGCGAATGTGCGATAGCTTCTCTATCACATTCAGCGCCACGACCATTTGAATCGTCGAACAGTTCGGGTTAGCAATGATCCCTTTCGGACGTTTGAGCGCATCCTCCGGGTTGATTTCAGGCACGACCAACGGTACATCCGCATCCATACGGAAGGCGCTGGAATTGTCGATCATCACCGTTCCGTGCTTCGTGATCGTCTCTGCAAAAGCCGTTGACGTTCCTCCTCCAGCCGATACGAAAGCAACGTCGATACCACGGAAATCATCGTTATGCTTCAACTCTTTTACTGTGTATTCTTTCCCGCGGAATTTATACTCGCGCCCCGCACTACGCGCTGAACCGAAAAGTACAAGCTCGTCCATGGGGAAGTCTCGTTCTTCTAGTACCCGAAGAAATTCCTGTCCTACCGCGCCACTGGCTCCAACAATTGCCGTTCTCATCTCTTATACTCTGTTTACTGATTAAAAATCCGATACGTTGCCGCTTCGGTGTAATAATATGTACGTTTTAAACAGCCGCAAAGATAGGAAAACAGCAATGAGGCTTCCTCTCCACAATTGCGCACTCGGCTGAACTTGTATAACCCCGCAAGTGTGAAGCAACGCCGACATGTACTTGCAGACATTACAAAAGAAAAAGAGCCCGAAGCCATTCCAGCTCCGAGCTCTTCATATTCTATTCCTAGAATCTAATCCGTATAATTAACGAACGGACACTTTATATGCCTTACCGTTATTCAGCGATACAACATAGATACCAGCAGGTACCGATACACTCTTCGTCTCACCGGCAGACAGCGTCAAGCTGCGGTTCAACTTACCAAGTACATTGTACACGTTCGCTCTACCAGCAGCAGCCGACGTCACATACAGCTGTCCGTTCTCGCTCCATACGTGGTTACCAGTAGCCTCGACATTAGCGTTCGCTTCGTATTCCAATGTAACCGTCAGGTTCTCCTGAACGCGACGTACGGTAACCGTATAAGTACCATCACCGTTATTCACAGTTGTCACACCAGACTTGTCAGCAATTTTCGAATTGCGACTAGTCGAGATTTTCGGCACATTCGTTCCAGAAGGACGAACCTTGAACGTAAAATCAGTGTTACTGTTCACATCATAGATCTGTCTTTTCGGTTCTATCTGAGCGTCGGTCGTTTTATTCTCAATCGTTACCTGACGAGATACTACAGGAGGAGCTATTGGACCACGATAGGTTTCAATAGCCACATAGCTTGGGCCGTTGGGCAGTCTTACCCAAACTTTGAAGTTTTCAGGCAGATCCGAAACTTCCTGAGGATTCAAGTCAATACCGTCGGTTGTACAAGGCAACCATGTCGCACCTCCATCAAAGCTGTAGTATGCAGGATAAGCATATTGTTTGGGAGGAGTCTGAGAAGAATCAATATAAGCAATCGGATCCTGGTTAACCAACTCGCCTGTCCAACGAAGAGAGAATCGGCCTTTTTCCTTCGGTCCAGCCTGTACATCTGTCAATTTGGTGTAACCCGGGAGATTGAAGAACTGATATTTTACAGAATCTATCTTCTCAAAAACACCTTGGTAAGCTGTTCCGCTCCAACGATTACCCACCTTGACTTGCAGCTGGATCTGTCCCTCATATCCATCGACATATGTCGGTTCTCCCTCACTCAATCCAAGATGTTTGAAATTCAAAGAGAGAACTGTTGTATCGTTAGAGTCCGGAAGCTTGATGGTATCGAACTCCGTATAGATCTGCCCCGTCATGGCATTAACGATGTAATGCCGTCCCAAATGATCTTTTGGCATGTCCTTGTAAACAATCCGACGGTTCTTTCCTCCCGGAATAACAAACGCTGTATCGACCGTCACTGCATGCCCTGCATAAAGACGAATCCGAGTACTATCAAAACCAGGTCCCGCAGGATGATTCGGAAGATGACGGGCTAACGAGTCACTCATTCTTACGGTCGTATCCCAGACAGCTTGCCAAGGACGACCCTTCACCTGTGCACTTGCGGCAGATGAAACCCCAACCAAGGCTCCCGCCGCCAATAATAACGTAACAATTTTCCTGTTCATATACACACTTGTTTAATGGTTAAATATTTGAGGCAAAAGTATGCCTTCGGAAGAAAACGAGAAAATTCTCGCCCGAAATATTTATCGAAAGTCTACGATAACAGCACGAAGCACTTGGTACTTTCAGACTGTCTGTAATGCCTACCCGTCATTTGCTACATTTGCCGCCCGATCAAAAAATCACTCCAATAAGCAAGGGAAATCAAGGATTATGCCACTCAATCTACAAAAGAATCTGCCGGCCGTTGAGCTGCTCAAAAAGGAACATATTTTCGTGATGGACTCGTTGAGGGCCACCTCGCAAGACATCCGACCAATACGGGTGGTAGTGCTTAACCTGATGCCGCTCAAGATCACGACCGAGACAGATCTTGTGCGCCTACTGAGCAACACGCCGCTACAGGTGGAGCTGGAACTGATGAAGATCAAGGGACACACGCCCAAGAACACACCCGTAGAGCATATGCAAGAGTTCTACCGAGATTTCGACAGTATGCGGAACGAGTTTTACGACGGAATGATCGTCACGGGGGCACCAGTTGAGCAGATACCATTTGAGGACGTAAGGTATTGGAATGAGCTAACTGAAATCTTTGATTGGGGACGCACACACGTAACCTCTACCTTCTATATATGCTGGGCTGCTCAAGCGGCACTGTACCATTTCTTCGGCGTACAGAAACACGACCTGCCGAGCAAGATGTTCGGTGTCTTTCGTCATACAGTGAACGATCCGTACCTACCCATCTTCCGCGGATTTGACGATGAATTCTATGTGCCGCACAGCCGACACACAGAGGTGAGGCGCTCTGACATGCTCGGGATACCCGAGCTAACATTACTATCCGAGAGTGCGGATGCTGGCGTCTATATGGCAATGGCACGTGGGGGCCGCGAGTTCTTCATCACTGGGCACTCCGAGTACGCGCCAAACACACTCGACGATGAATACCGACGCGACCTCATGAAGGGACAGCCCATCACACCGCCCGTTGGATACTACGCAGAAAATGACCCGTCGAAGCCGCCTATCGTGCGGTGGCGAGGACACGCCAACCTACTCTTCTCCAACTGGCTCAACTACTATGTCTATCAGGCCACGCCTTACCACCTCGGCGACATCCGCCACTTAGGCGACCTCTAACCGATGGCCCGACGTATCGAACTGCTAGCTCCGGCCAAGGATCTGGCGTGCGGCAAGGAAGCTGTACTGCACGGCGCTGATGCTGTCTATATCGGTGCGCCCAAATTCGGTGCACGCGCCGCGGCTGGCAATTCACTTGACGACATCCGCGCACTTTGCGATTTCGTCCATATATATAATGTATCGATCTACGTTGCCTTAAACACCATCTTGCGCGACGACGAGCTGGCAGAAGCTGAGCGTATGATCAGCCAGCTATACGATGCGGGCGTAGACGCACTGATCGTGCAAGACACGGCTATTACACGGCTTGACATTCCACCCATCGCTCTGCACGCCAGCACGCAAATGGACAACTGCACGCCGGAGAAGGTGTGCTTTCTGGCCCAAGCAGGATTCGAACAAGTGGTGCTGGCGCGTGAACTCACGCTCGACGAGATCCGTCGCGTTGCTCAAGCGGCCCCGAAAGACTTGGCACTTGAGGCCTTCGTCCACGGAGCCCTATGCGTCAGCTACAGCGGCCGATGTTACCTCAGCTCGGCCCTCACGGGACGCAGCGCCAACCGCGGCGCGTGTGCGCAGTGTTGTCGACTACCCTACACGATGGTCGACGCGGACGGTCGCACGATTGCACGAGACAAACACCTGCTTTCGCTCCGTGACATGAACCGTTCGGACGACCTCGAGGCCATGATTGCCGCCGGCGTCACCTCGTTCAAGATCGAGGGCCGACTCAAGGATATGGCCTATGTAAAGAATGTCACCGCGTTTTATCGCCAGCGACTCGACGAAATCTTAGCACGCGACACATCACTCCGACGGGCCTCCGACGGACGCTCCACCTACTCGTTCGTACCACGGCCGGAGAAGAGTTTCAACCGTGGCTTCACCGACTATTTCCTCCATGGGCGCAGGCCCGACATCACCTCGTTCGACACGCCCAAATCGATCGGCGAACCCCTTGGACGCGCCAGTGCGAATCGTGGCGGCGAACTTGTCGTAGACGGCACAAAGCCGCTCCACAACGGCGACGGACTGGTCTTCTTCAACCCACGAGGCGAGCTCGAAGGCTTCCGAGTGAACCGAGCTGAGGGTCGGCGCATCGTCGCTGCACGCATGCCCGCCGTCAAGCCGGGCACACTGCTCTATCGCAACGTCGACAGTGCCTTCGAGGCGGTTCTTGCTAAACCATCGGCTGAGCGTCGCATTGCCATTGACATCGTGTGGAGCGACACGTCGGACGGTTTTGCACTCACTCTGACGGATACGTCGGGGGGCAGCGTGACCGTCACGCGCACCTTATCCGCCGAGCCTGCCGTCAAGCCGCAAGAGGAGAACATCCGCACGCAACTCTTGCGGCTCGGCACAACGCCCTTCGAGGCTGCGCGCATCACCGTGGACATGCACGAGAACCTGTTCGTGCCCTCCTCACTGCTCGGCGAAATGCGTCGTGAGGCCGTTGACCGATTGCTGTCCGAACGCCTCGCTCGGCGCACGCGCCGCACACGCAGGCCCGAAGCACCGTCGGCCGTTTATCCCACCTCCACTGTCGATTACACAGCCAACATCAGCAACGCCAAGGCCGAGGCCTTCTATCGCAGCCACGGCGTGCAGACCGTTGAGCGAGCCTATGAGGAACAACCGCGCGCGGGTGTCCCGCTGATGTTCACGCGCCACTGCCTCCGTTACAGCATGGGCTGGTGCCCGGTACACCAACGGGGCCGATCGCCCTTTCGCGAACCCTACTATTTATTGTACGAAGGGACGCGTCTGAGGTTGGAGTTCGACTGCACGCGCTGCGAGATGCGGGTCGTGGATGAGGCCGCACAGCCATAGTTTGCTCACTCGTAGGCTGGGCGGATGTTGACAAGCGTCCTCCAGATTGCTCTTATAAAGAAGCCTCGTCGATTCAATCGGCGGGGCTTCTTTATGTCATTTTGTCACTAATCATCCCACGGCACCGAATTTGACTATAACGGGGTACCTGAATGATTCATCAAACAACAAATAAGAAGGAGTAAAACATATGAACCTGAACAATTTTACAATCAAATCGCAGGAAGCGGTGCAGAAGGCGGTGGAGCTGGTCACCCGGCAAAACCAACAGAGCATCGAAGCCACACATCTCTTGAAGGCTGTCATACTGACAGGAGAGAGCGTGGTAAATTTCCTGTTTCAAAAGTTAGGCATCAACCTGCAAGGGTTGAACGCGGCGCTGGATCGAAAGATCGCTTCCTACCCGAAGGTGGAGGGCGGCGAACCGTACCTCAGCCGCGAAGCAAACGCGGTGCTACAAAAGGCCGTGGATTATTGCGGCAAGATGGGCGACCAATACGTGTCGCTCGAACACATCATCCTGGCGCTCTTCTCCGAGGGGAGCGACGCCTCGCAGATGCTCAAGGACGCGGGCATGACTGAGAAGGAGCTGCGCGCAGCCATCGACGAACTGCGGAAGGGCAACCACGTGACCAGCCAATCGGCCGAAGACACGTACGACTCGCTGAGCAAGTACGCCATCAACCTGAACGAACGCGCGCGGTCGGGTAAGCTCGACCCCGTGATCGGACGCGATGAGGAGATCCGACGCGTGCTCCAAATTCTGAGTCGACGGACAAAGAACAACCCGATCCTGATCGGTGAACCGGGTGTCGGTAAGACGGCCATCGCTGAAGGGTTGGCGCACCGTATCGTGCGCGGCGACGTGCCCGAGAACCTGAAGAGCAAACAGATCTTCTCGCTCGATATGGGCGCACTGATCGCTGGTGCGAAGTACAAGGGCGAGTTTGAAGAGCGACTCAAGGCGGTGGTGAACGAAGTGACCAAGTCCGACGGGCAGATCATCCTCTTCATCGACGAGATCCACACGCTGGTGGGCGCAGGCAAGAGCGACGGCGCAATGGACGCGGCCAACATCCTCAAGCCGGCTTTGGCACGCGGCGAACTGCGAGCCATCGGCGCCACGACGCTCGACGAGTACCAGAAGTATTTTGAGAAAGACAAGGCCTTGGAGCGGCGTTTCCAGACCGTCATGGTGGACGAGCCGGACGAGGCAGACACGATCTCCATCCTGCGCGGGCTGAAAGAGAAGTATGAGAATCACCACAAGATCCGCATCAAGGACGACGCCATCATCGCGGCCGTGCAACTCTCCTCGCGCTACATCACCGACCGCTTCCTGCCCGACAAAGCCATCGACCTGATGGACGAGGCGGCGGCCCGTCTGCGTATGCAGGTCGATTCTGTGCCCGAATCGCTCGATGAGGTATCGCGCCGCATCGCCCAATTGGAGATCGAGCGTGAAGCCATCAAGCGCGAAGACGATCAACCAAAGCTCGAGCAGCTCAGCCGCGAGATCGCTGACCTGAAGGAGGACGAGAAGAAGCAAAAAGCGCGCTGGCAAAACGAGAAGGAGCTGATCGACCGCATCCAGCAGAACCGTATCGACATCGAGTCGCTGAAGTACGAAGCCGACCGCGCCGAGCGCGAGGGCGATTATGGCAAGGTGGCCGAGATTCGCTACGGGCGGATCAAGACGAAAGAGGAGGAGAACGCCGACATCCAGCGCCAGCTGCACGACATGCAGGGCGCCTCGGCCATGATCAAAGAGGAGGTGGACAGCGAGGACATCGCCGACGTCGTCTCCCGCTGGACGGGCATCCCGGTGAGCAAGATGTTGCAAAGCGAGCGCGAGAAACTGCTGCACTTAGAAGACGAGTTGCACAAGCGCGTCGTAGGTCAAGACGAGGCCATCCGCGCCATTGCTGACGCTGTGCGCCGCAGTCGGGCGGGGCTGCAAGACCCGAAGCGCCCCATCGGATCGTTCATCTTCCTCGGCACCACGGGCGTCGGCAAGACGGAGCTGGCCAAGGCGCTCGCCGAATACCTCTTCGACGACGAGAACATGATGACGCGGATCGACATGAGCGAGTATCAGGAGAAGTTCAGCGCCACGCGGCTCGTCGGGGCGCCTCCGGGATACGTCGGTTATGACGAGGGCGGACAGCTCACGGAGGCCATCCGACGCAAACCCTACTCGGTCGTCCTCTTCGACGAGATTGAGAAGGCGCATCCGGACGTCTTCAACGTGCTGCTGCAAGTGCTCGACGACGGTCGCCTGACGGACAACAAGGGCCGCACGGTGAACTTCAAGAACACGATCATCATTATGACGAGCAACATGGGTTCGTCGCTCATCCGCGACCGTTTCGAGCAGCTGACCGACGCCAACCGTGAGCGCGTCGTGGCCGAAACGAAGGCCGAGGTTCTCGACCTGCTGAAAAAGACCATCCGTCCGGAGTTCCTCAACCGCATCGACGAGATCATCATGTTCACCCCGCTCACCGAGCAGGAGATCCGCCAGATCGTCGGCCTGCAACTCAAGGGCATCGAGCGCATGGCGGCCGCCAACGGCATCGCGTTGCAATTCTCCGACGCCGCCGTGGCTTACCTCGCCGAGAAGGGCTACGACCCGCAGTTCGGCGCTCGCCCCGTCAAGCGCGCCATCCAGGAGCTTGTCCTCAACGAGCTTTCGAAGCAGATCCTCAGCGGCAAGATCGACCGCGGCCACGCCGTGAAAGTGGATTTCCGCAACGAGCAACTGGTGTTCGAGAACTAAGAAGCTCGTCGTTCATAGTGAAAAGTCCTGCCGACAGGCGGAGATGGGTCTTCCCGTCTCCTCTGCCGGTGGGATTTTCTTTTTAATGACGTCGTGAATTTCCGCTCACCCTTTCCCGTGTTCTCCGTGGGCTTACTTCTTGCTGTTTAAGCCATTATTGAGATTTCAACGGGTCTTTCGGAACTTTCCGAAAGTACTATACACACTGCATGAGCCTCTCGGAACTTTCCGAAAGCACTATACACACTGCATGAGCCATTCGGAAGTTTCCGAAAATACAGAATGAAAAGAAAACCTTTTTCGGAAAGTCCCGAAGCCTATAAATGTGAATAAACAGCCCTTTTTCGGAGCTTTTTGAGCGTGAAAAGCATCGCCATAGCGCCTTCGCGACGGTGTGCAAGCACTGCGAACAAGTGTGTCTCGGATGAACGTGCCCGAAAAGGCACAAAAAAGAACTCCACGAATCCTTCGCGGCGTTCTTAGATGCGGTTTGGCTTTTCTGGAGGACTTACTTCCCGATACAGAACTTGGAGAAGATGTTTGCGAGCACCTCGTCGGTGACGATCTCGCCACCGGTGATCTCGCCGAGCGCGTGGAGGCAGTCGCGCAGATCCTCCGCCAGCAGATCGCCCGGCAAACCGTCGCTGAGGCCCGCCAGTACGCGCCGGATGGCCTCGCCCGCGCGGCAGAGCGCCTCGTAATGGCGCGCGTTGGTGACGATCACGTCGTGCGTGCCCACCGTGAGCGTGTCGGCCAGCTCGACGATCCGCTGCTTCACACGCTCGATGTCGGCCGGCTCGCGGCAAGAGATGTGGATCGCCTGCACGTTGTCCATCGTGTGGATCGGGCTGCGGCGGGCCAGGTCGTTCTTCGTGCCGACCATCAGCACGGGCTTCTCGTAGCGCTGCAACCAGCGGCTGGCCTCGAGCCAATCGGCGGTCGTGCTGTCGGTCAGGTCGAGGAGGTAGAGGATGATGGCGGCCTGATCGGCCTTCTCGAAGCTGCGGCGGATGCCGATCTCCTCGATGCGATCCGTCGTCCGGTCGCGCAAGCCCGCGGTGTCGATGAAGCGAAAAAGCCGGCCGTCGAGGGTGAGCGTCTCCTCGATCGTGTCGCGCGTCGTGCCGGGGATGTCGGAGACGATGGCGCGCTCCTCGTTGAGCAGCCCATTCAGCAGCGTCGACTTGCCCACGTTGGGGCGGCCGATGATGGCCACAGGCAATCCGTGTTTGAGCGCGTTGCCGGCGGCGAACGAGGCGGCCAGCGTGTCGATGCGTCGGGCGATGCGGTCGGCCAGTTCGCCGAGGCGTGTGCGGTCAGCAAACTCCAGTTCCTCGTGATCGCCAAAGTCCAGCTCCAGCTCCACGAGCGAGGCAAACTCGAGGAGTTGTGCGCGTAGCGTGGCCAGTTCGTCGGAGAATCCGCCACGCATTTGATTCATCGCCACGCGGTGCATACCGGCCGAAGTCGATGCGATCAGGTCGGCCACAGCCTCTGCTTGCGAGAGGTCCATCCGCCCATTGAGGAAGGCGCGCCGGGTGAACTCGCCCGGTTCGGCCGCCCGTGCTCCGCCGTCGATGAGCCACTCCAGGAGGCGCTGTCGGATGAAGGTCGAGCCGTGGCAAGACAGCTCCACGGTGTCCTCACCGGTGAACGAGTGGGGCGCGCGGAAGACGGTAGCCACGGCCTCGTCGAGCAGTTCGCCGTCGCGGACAAGGCGGCCGAAGGTGGCCGTGTGCGAGCGACGCTCGGCGAGCGGTGCGCCCGAGCGAGGAATAAAAAAACGGTTGCAAAGCGCGATCGCCTCCGGTCCGGAGACGCGCACGATGGCCAGCGCACCACTTCCCGCAGGCGTGGACAGTGCGCAGATGGTGGAGGAGGAAAGACTATCGTAATTCATAATGACATACAGGTTTTGCTGTTTCATGGCAAAGGTAGAGCCCGAGCGAGAATTCAATTCAGTCGTTCGGATGCCTGCCACGTGGCAAACGCAACCAAACACACAACGCCTTGATGGGCATTCGTCCATTCTGGCGACATCCTCCTGCGGCTGGCGGCTATTTACGACTGCGGCTACCTTTGCGCGCGCTTTTCGTGCCCCCGACTTTTTCACTCAGATAGCCGTGAGCGCGCCCTAACTACATAATGTATAACCCAAAGAGGCGGGCCTATGACCCGCACCGATACATCATTCATCGCCTATGATCTCAATTGAAGGTTTGACTGTCGAATTTGGCGGATTCACGCTGCTGGACGACCTCTCGTTCGTGGTGAACAAAAAAGACCGGATCGCGCTGGTCGGAAAGAATGGCGCGGGCAAATCGACACTGCTCAAGATCCTCGCCGGTTTGCAACAGCCGACACGCGGCGTCGTCAGTGTGCCACGCGACACGACGATCGGCTACCTGCCGCAGCAGATGCAACTCGAAGACGCTCGCTCCGTACGCCAAGAGGCGGAGCTGGCCTTTGCCCATATCCACGAAACGG
Organism: uncultured Tannerella sp.; assembly: GCA_938036405.1. Lineage (GTDB taxonomy): Bacteria > Bacteroidota > Bacteroidia > Bacteroidales > Tannerellaceae > Tannerella. The sequence continues at coordinate 4,592 of CALHPT010000134.1, read as the reverse complement.
AGGCGACTATCGAGCGACTAAGCCGTGAGCTGGCGGAACGCACGGATTACGACAGCGAGGCGTATCACACGCTCATCGAGCGCATGACGACGCTCACTGACCGCCTGAATGTGATGGGAGGTGCAAGCTATCAGGCTGAGCTGGAGCGGACGCTGCTCGGCCTCGGGTTTGCGCGCGACGACTTCGACCGACCCACGGCGGAGTTCAGCGGCGGATGGCGCATGCGTATTGAGCTGGCCAAGCTGCTGCTCCGGCGGCCGGACGTCCTGCTGCTCGACGAACCCACGAACCATCTGGACATCGAATCCATCCAGTGGCTGGAAAACTTTATTGCCACGTCTGCAAACATTGTGATCCTCGTTTCCCACGACCGGGCGTTCATCAACAACACCACGCGCCGCACACTCGAAATCGAACTGGGGCACATTTATGATTACAAGGTGAAGTATGACGAATACGTCACCCTGCGACGCGAACGACGTGAACAGCAGCAGCGCGCCTACGAAAACCAACAAAAAATGCTGGCCGACACGGAGGCCTTCATCGAGCGTTTTCGATACAAGGCGACGAAGGCGGTGCAGGTGCAATCGCGCATCAAACAGCTCGCCCGCGTGGAGCGCATCGAGGTCGACGCCGAGGATACGGCCATGCTCCACCTCCGCTTCCCGCCAGCGCCCAGATCTGGCTCATATCCGGTGATTGCGGAGCATCTGGCGAAGCGATACGGCGATCACCTCGTCTTTTCTGACGCCACGTTTACGATCCATCGCGGAGACAAGGTCGCCTTCGTCGGGAAAAACGGAGAGGGCAAATCGACGCTCGTCAAGTGCATCATGAACGAGATTACGGACTACAGCGGCACGCTACGCCTCGGCCACAATGTCCAAATTGGCTATTTCGCCCAGAACCAGGCCCAGCTCCTGGACGAATCGAAGACCGTCTTTGAGACCATCGACTATGTGGCCACGGGCGACATACGGACGAAGATTCGCGACATCCTCGGTGCGTTTATGTTCGGCGGCGAGGCGTCGGACAAGAAAGTGGGCGTGCTTTCCGGCGGAGAGCGAAGTCGCTTGGCCATGATCCGGCTGCTGCTCGAACCCGTCAATCTGCTGATCCTCGACGAGCCAACCAACCATTTAGACATGCGCTCGAAGGACGTACTCAAAGAGGCACTCAGCGACTTCGACGGCACGCTCATCGTCGTCTCGCACGACCGCGAATTCCTCGACGGCCTTGTGGACAAAGTCTACGAGTTCGGCGGGCGTCGCGTTCGCGAGCACCTGGGCGGCATCTACGAGTTCCTCGAGCGCAAGAAGATGGAAAATTTGCGAGAGCTGGAGCGGCGTACGGCAGCGCCATCCCCGTCGGCCGCGGGGGCGGCGGACGAGGAGCCGTCGTCCAAACGATCGTACGAGGAGCAAAAGGAGCAGGCGCGGCGGCTCCGAAAAATAGAGAAGGCCGTAGCCGACCTCGAGGGCGAGATCGCCGAGCTGGAGCGTCGCAGCGCCGAGCTGGAGCGTCGCATGAATACGCCTGAAGGGGCCGCTGACGCCTCGCTGTTCTCGGAGCACAACGAGCTGCAAAAAGCGCTCTCCGACGCCATGGAGCGTTGGTCTGAGGCCTCCGAGCGGCTGGATGCGGAGAAAAAAGAATCGTAGCGCCTCCCCCCGAAAGACTCAGTCTTTTGACCCCAAGCCTCTCCCCCGAAAGACTCAGTCAATTGGCTGAAAAAGTTTTTTTTCGAGCGAAAGACTCAGTCTTTTGGCCCAAAAAGTTTTTTTCAAGCGAAAGACTCAGTCTTTCGGCTCAAAAAGTTTTTTTCAAGCAAAAGACTCAGTCTTTCATCAGCTAACCTATCTCGTACCCGGTCAAACTTCCCTGGTATCGGCAGAGGCCTTTTCTGTGTGATCGTGCGAGACCTTCGCACCACAACGCGCTGGACAACTCATCGTGTCAGACAATCGTTCGCCGAAATCCTTTTCAAACAGAATGATTTTTCATTCCCGTCCGCAGCTGGCATGAAAATTTACTCATCTTTGCCTCCCTAAAAATTAACAGAAGAGGGAACATAGTGAACCACACGAACAGAAACAGCAAACTTAACGCGACCCGTGGCCCCGTCTGCGAGGCCGGCGCAATTCCTCTACACACGTAAATCCCCCTCTCTCACCGACACTCCTTCTAATCAATAATTACAACAGTATGAAAAAGAGATTAATGATGTTGCTGGCTCTTTTCCTTATCGGGGCAGGAGCCGCAATGGCGCAGACACAGGCCAATGGTACGGTGTCTGACCAGCAGGGTGAGCCCATGATCGGCGTCACCGTGCATGTGAAAGGTAATGCCTCGACGGGTACCATCACGGACATCGACGGCAAGTTCGCCCTCTCGGTGCCCAACGGTAGCACCCTGGTTATTTCCTACGTGGGTTACAAAACGCAAGAGCTGCCGGCCGCGGCCGGGATGAAGATCGTCTTGAAGGACGACAATGAGCAGCTCGACGAAGTCATCGTCGTGGCTTACGGTACGGCCAAGCGATCATCCTTTACGGGTTCAGCCACCGTGATCAACTCCGAGGCGCTCACCAAGAAGCAGGCCACGAACGTGGTGCAAGCCCTGGCCGGACAGGTGGCGGGCCTCCAGATGACGAGTGGCTCGGGTCAGGCCGGTGGTGACGGGCCGACCATGTTGCTTCGCGGTATCGGCTCCATCAACGCCAGTACAGGCCCGCTGATCATCGTCGACGGTGCTCCCTACGACGGCGGTTGGAACAACATCAACCCGGCCGACGTGGAGTCTATCTCCGTACTGAAAGACGCCGCTTCGAATGCCCTCTACGGTGCACGCGGTGCCAACGGTGTGATCATCATCACGACCAAGAACGCCAAGTCGGGCGAAGCCGTCATCACGGCCTCAGCCAAGTGGGGCGCTAACACGCGCGGTACGATTGACTACGATTACATCAAAGATCCCGGACAGTATTACGAAGCGCAATACCGCGCACTCTACAACAAGCTCCACTACGTGGACAAGCTCTCGGCCGACGATGCATACGTACAGGCTAACCAAGACCTCGTAAGCGGCGTGAAAGAAAGGGGTGGCTTGGCGTACAACGTCTACAACTATCCCGATGGGCAATACTTGATCGGCAAGGATGGTAAGCTGAACCCGAACGCGACGCTGGGACGCGTGGTGAACGGTCACTTGCTGCTGCCGGACGACTGGACGAAAGAGGCTTACAAAACCTCGCTGCGCCAGGAGTATAACATGAACGTCACCGGCGGTAACGAGAACCTGCAGCTCTACACCTCTTTTGGTTACCTCAAGGATAACGGCGTGCTGCCCAACTCGGGCTATGAGCGCTATTCGGCACGTGTCAAGGCTTCGCACCAAGCGAAGAAGTGGCTGAAGTATGGCGTGAACGCGGGCTATGTCTACAGTACCACGCAGACGCTCTCCGAGTCAGAATCGACCGACCCGACTGCCTTCACGCAAGGCATCGCCCCGATCTATCCCGTCTACCTGCGCGACGCCAACGGCAATATCCTCACCGACGAGAACGGTAAGATGTACGACTACGGTGTGGCTACGGCCGGCCCCAAGCTGGTGCGCCCGGCTTACTCCAACCTCTCGATCCAGACGATGATGATCAATCTGCAACAGACCAAAGCGCACTCGCTGAACGGCAACGCCTTCGCAGACATCCTCTTCTCCGATGAGCTGAAGTTCACTTTCAACGCAGCCACATCCGTATTTGGACGACGCTACTTCGACACCGGCAACCCCTTCTACGGCTGGGGTATCGAAGAGAAGGGACGCGTCTCGGTTTATCATTACCGCACCACCACGCTCAACCTCCAGCAGCTGCTGAACTACAACCACACCTTCGGCGACAGCCACAACTTCTCCGCACTCTTGGGGCATGAGTATTACAAGTACAACTACGTGCAACTCTCGGCCTCCAAGAAGAACATGTTCTCTTACTGGGGCAACCATGAGTTGGAAGGTGCCGTGATCGACGGTAAAAACGCGGACTCTTACGCCACCAACTACAATACCGAAGGCTACTTCTTCCGTGGGCTCTACGACTACAACGGCAAATACTTTGCCTCTGCCTCCTTCCGCCGCGACGCCTCCTCACGCTTCCACCCGAAGCATCGCTGGGGTAACTTCTACTCTCTCGGTGGCGCTTACCTGATCTCCAACGAAGACTTCTTCAAGAGCAAAGCGTTCGACATGCTCAAGATCAAGTTCTCCATCGGTCAGCAGGGTAACGACAACATCGGCAGCTTCTACTACACCGACCGTTATGGCATCACCAACAACAACGACGCCCTCTCGCTCTCCTTTAGTGGAAAAGGCAAAGAGGACATCACTTGGGAGACGAACACGAACGTCAATCTCGGCGCTGAGTTCGAGCTTTGGAAAGGCAAGCTGACCGGCGACGTCGAGCTCTTCTATCGCAAGACGACCGACATGCTCAACTTCTTCACCGTGCCCCCCTCACTGGGTTACGACGGCTACTACGACAACATCGGCGACATGGACAACCGCGGCGTCGAAGTCGACCTGCACTACACGCCCATCAA
>CALHPT010000133.1 GCA_938036405.1 uncultured Tannerella sp. | reverse complement strand
GCACGCCAGCTACTTCATGCTCACGCGCCAGCTACTTCATGCTCGCACGCCAGCTACTTCATGCTCACGCGCCAGCTACTTCATGCTCGCACGCCAGCTACTTCATGCTCACGCGCCAGCTACTTCATGCTCGCACGCCAGCTTCATCATGCTCGCGCGCCAGCTACTTCTTGCTCGCACGCCAGCTACTTCTTGCTCGCACGCCAGCTACTTCTTGCTCGCGCGCCAGCTACAAGATGCTTTGTCATCTCACACTGTCTTTCTTGATGTACTTCTCCCAAAACTTCACGGCTCCCTTGTGCCACCCTTCAGCGCTGGTGCCCACTCCCATGCCAAAACCGTGGACGAGGTTAGGGTAGACGTGCACTTCGGCGTCGATGCCTGCGGCCTTGAGGTTGGCCACACGCCGGCGCATGGCTGAGGCCTTCGTTACGCGATCGTCAGCGCCCACAACGGCGTAGGTCGGCGGGTCGCGGCGGGTGTAATCGGCGTGCTCGGTGTAGCAGAGGATGACGGTGGCCGGGCGCGGCCGAACGATGCTCGGGGCATAGCGCCGTGTGCCGTGCGAACCGAGTGCGGCGGCCATCTCAGCCCCCGCCGAGGCACCCCAAAGGGAATAACTGGCCGTGTCGACCTGCCATTCGGCAGCGTGCTTGAACACATAGTCGATGCCGCGCGCCAGATCCTTGCAGGCAATCTGAAATCCTCCGGTGCGATATTGAAGCACGAAGGCATTATAGCCCATGTCGCTGAGCGCTATCGCCAACGGGAAGCCCTCTTGGATGGATCCCACGTAGTAGAATCCGCCGCCAGCGCTGATGATCGCAAACGGGGCGCCGGGTCGGCCGCGGAAGAAGAACAGTCCCACGTCCTGCCCGATGCTGTGGTAGCTCATCCGACCGTCATCTACGCGCTCGATCATCTGGTTGATGCAATCGGCAGCCTGATCGGCGTTGACGTAGCGGTGGAAGGGCAACGTCGTGGCGACATCGGCCAATTTCATCTTGGGCTTGTACCCGACACGCTCACGAGCCAAAACGTATTTCCCGAAATCCTTGAACTGGGGTATGGCCACGATTTCGGCCCACGTTGTTTCGGTCGTCACCTTCGGACGAACAGGTTCGGGGGCGGAACTTTCCATCGCCGGCGCCGTGTCCGTAGGCACCGCCTCGCGTGTCACATCAGCCTGCTCCGCGGGCGCTTTCGCCTCACGCGACATGCAGGCCACTTCCGTCGCCACACACACAGAGGCGGCGATCATCAGTAACAATGTCTTTTTCATAATCAGGAATTGTGGGAGCAGTGCTCTCGGGTTATTAGAGGAAGGGCTGACTTCGGAGCCCATCCGTTCGTTTAGTAAAATGTAAAGCGCGTGGCCTCAAGGTGGGGAGGATTACCATTTGAGCCTCGATCCTAACGCCTGTCCCGCCACACCCAAAGCGATAAAAACGGGGATAGTCCACAATGGCACATCCAGCCCGATGCGCAGCGGGATCACGATCGGGATCGAGGCGTGTATAAGCACCCACCACATGGGGCTGAATTTCCGGTATCGTTTGCGCCACCGTCCCAGCAGCAGGTTGATGGCGAACGTCACAATGGCAACGATGAGAATATCCATAGAGAGGGCGGTTAAGAGTGAGTATTGGGCGTAGAGAGCAATAAACAGCGGTAATAAACAGAAAGAGCCCGACCGCCATCGGGCCGAGCTCCTTCACCAATCTATTTTCTCACATTATCCTTTCATCGTCACTTCGCGATCTTGGCAACAACGGCCTTGAACGCTTCAGGGTGATTGACGGCGAGGTCGGCCAACACCTTACGGTTGATTTCAATACCGGCCTCACGCAACCCGCCCATCAGTCGGGAGTACGACAACCCCTCAAGGCGTGCCGCAGCATTGATACGCTGAATCCACAATGCGCGGAAATTACGTTTCTTGTTACGACGGTCGCGGAAAGCATAGGTTAACCCTTTTTCCCACGTATTTTTAGCAACTGTCCATACGTTTTTACGAGCTCCATAATACCCTCTCGTAAGTTTCAGAATCCGTTTTCTTTTTGCTCTCGAAGCAACATGATTTACTGATCTTGGCATAAGTTCTTGTTTTTGAATGTCAGCGTCATCCCTTTTTCGAGCGATGATCTTTGGCGCTGATTCATTCGGTTAGTAAAAATGATATTCTGTCTTCTCTGTTTTGCGGATCAACTTATTTCATGCAAAGCATTTCCTTCACACTGCGGACATTGGCGCGATCCACGAGGCCGGTAGCCGTCAGGTTGCGCTTTTGCTTTTTCGTCTTCTTAGTCAGAATGTGACTCTTGAAGGCATGTTTTCTTTTGATCTTCCCTGTTCCGGTAAGGGCGAACCTCTTTTTGGCACCGGAATTAGTCTTCAACTTTGGCATAATCTTCTCTTAATTATTACTGTATATCGATGTATAAATCATTCTTCCTCGTCGGAGGATTCAGCCGGATTAGTCGCATCGGCGCTCTTCGCGGCTTTCTGTACCGCAGCAGACTGTTGTTTAGCCGCGGCATCTTTGTTCGATGCGGTTTTCTTGG
>CALHPT010000132.1 GCA_938036405.1 uncultured Tannerella sp. | reverse complement strand
CGACAAAAGAAATCGCTGCAAAACTGAATAGGTCGGAGAACACGATCAAACTGTATCGAAAGAAAATTTTTGCAAAATTGACCGTAAGAAATGAATCCACCGCTGTGCTGGCTGCTATCAACAGAAGAATGGTCTAAATTAGTATGCAAAAGCGACCGATGTTTTTTTGATACAGCCAAGGATTCTAATGTAAAATACCTCTCCCTTAGCTGGCTTGTTTGTGGGGCTTCACTTTGTGTGTTGATGTATTAATTATCTTTGATCGATGAAAGATAAAAATCCGGATACCATTTTACTCGGCATCCGGTGGCAAGGCAAAATAACAGATTGGTACAAAGCCCACCGACTATCCACGAAGCGACAGCTAACTGAGGTGGAGGAGCAGGACTTTTTTCTGCTTTGTAACGTGCCATTATATCCTCAAGCCACCGTTTGGGGCTCCCCAAAAGACGGAAATAGTCAATGATCCTACGTTGGACTAATCGTGCTTCAAAATTGTGATAATCGTCCGAGAGATCACTCAATTGCGAGCCATCAGGTGACACGGCCATTACCAATCCACCCCAACCAAGGTTGTAAGGGTGCAATACTGGTATTTTGCATTGCCGACAATGCGCATCGAACAGAAAAGGTACATTTGATGAGAAATCAAGTGCATTAACGGCCGCGGAATGTCCCTTGAGTAATTCAACCATGTTGTCTTTATCTATGAAAGCATTCACGACTGTGATGTTTGCGTTTGGATTGATGCTTAGCAGTCTTTCTTTCAACGCTTCGACCTTTGGTTTCCCAATGTCGCATATCCGATAATTTTGTCGGTTCAGATTCGATTCTTCCACCTTGTCTCCATCCACAATGGTAAGCGTTTCAAATCCGAATCTGAGCGCACATTCAGAAATGATGCTACCGATGCCGGCACCACCCAAAAACACTCGAAATTCGCGCACTTTCTCTTGCTCTTCCGCATCTACGTAAATGCGGTTCCTGCTATATCGTTCTTTCATTCCTCTGATTTTTACCGCAAAGATCTACAAGACCAAAGAAAATCGCATTACACAAAAGTGTATTTCTTCCCCCCAAAATGCGTTTTTGACCTCACCCCTTCATCAGCCCCTGTAGTTTCGGGTCGGCTTTGATACGGGCGATTTCGGAGTCCACGAGCGAGAGGATCTCCTGCTTGATTTGGCGATAGTTCGCGTCGATGGAGGCCTTCATCGTGTCTCCTCCCGAGGCGTCGCGGAAGTCGGCGATGATAGGAATCGGGCGGTAAGACTTCATCTCAGCGGACACTTTGGCGGTATCGACCACAATCTCCGCATGGAAGATCTTCTGCTCGATACGCTCGTCGAAGTTGTCGGAGACGGCGCCGACAAACATGCCTTGCGTCAGGTTACTGATCTTTGAGGCCGGAATCAGGCTGTCCATTTGCGTGTTGATCGAGGTCGAGACGTCCTGCCGATTGATGGAGACGGACTGCCTTCTTTGCAGGACTTTGCCGAACCGTTCGGAGAGCGTCTTGGCAGTTTCTCCCACCACCTGCCCCGAAAACACATTCCCGACCGTGTTCTGAATCACCCGACTTTCCTTTTCACCGTAGTCGCGCGTGAGCTGCGAGAAGTCCTGAAAACCGAGACAGACAGCCACCTTGTTACTGCGCGCCGTGGCGATCAGGTTGTCGAGACCGCGGAAGTAAATCGTCGGTAGCTCGTCGATGATGACCGAACTTTTGAGCTGCTTCTTCTTGTTGATCAGCTTCACAATGCGGCTGTTGTATAGCCCGAGCGCGGCCGAGTAAATGTTCTGTCGGTCGGGATTGTTGCCCACGACTAAGATCTTCGGCGACGCGGGATTGTTGATGTCGAGCGTGAAATCGTTGCCCGTCATCACCCAATAAAGCGCGGGCGAAATCATGCGCGAAAGCGGGATTTTGGCGCTGGCAAGTTGGCCATAGGCTAAGCACCCGACGCCTTGCCATTTGTTACAATGGTAGGTTTCCAAGCACTCGCCTCCGAACCGTGCATACAGGTCTCCCCGTACACGGCTCTCCACCTTATCATTCAGTCTGACTTTCTCCCCGAATGTATTTTGTGATGACATGCAGAACATACTGCTAATGTTTTACGGTTACGAGAAATCATTTTGATTTCCCAATCGCTTTTACCTTTCAAGTCTTTGAGTTTACGGACATGGTGCATTTCAAGATGATCTGTTGCTCCGCAGTTTTCACATACTCGTGCACTTAATCTTGCAATAAGCCCATTTCTGCCACCCGTTATAGCGACTGTGTTAGGTAGTCTGTCATTCAAATAGCGATTCGGTAGTTCCTTGCGTTTGAAACCTTTGTCGTAAAACTCACGCCTGACCTCATATCCCTTTTTATTTGTGTATGGTATGGAGAACACGCCGTTCTTCTTATACTTCGCAATAATTTTCTTTTTTGAAGTAGTGTATTTGGCGGCGTATGTCTTGTACATACTATACTCCATAATATGATAGAACGAGTCAATAACCGGGCTGTTGTTCGCTATCGAGTAGTAGTTATAGAACCCCATGATTTCAGCGTTATATTGGCTTATAATCTCCAAATCATCAAGACATCTCATATATGAACGACCTTTTGGCTTCCAAACCTCTTTCCCATTTTGCCTGACAATCTTTACAGCATCATATTCAAGAAGTTTCTTTCTCATCGTCTCAGTTGTTACATATAAGACAATCTTGTGGTCTAATGACCTTGTCAAATGACCGTTCTTGTCTCTGCGTGCATCATTGGACTTTCGCACAAAGACATCATATCCAAGAAATTTGGCATGTTTTCTTGCATGGGTAATCAGCGTTTTTTCATCAGATAGTTCCAATTTCAATTTGTCAGCCATAAATTGCTTTATGTCCTCTTTGATTTGGATGCAATCTTGTTTACTGCCAATTACTCCAATCAGAAAATCATCCGCGTATCTTATGTATTTCAGTCGTTTGATACGATCATCCATTTCATCGGCGGCAGGATAGTTCAGTCTTTCTTTGACAATTCCTCTGATTTTAGCTAACAACAGCTGACGTGTTGTTTCATCAACTGTGTTTCGTAATTCCGCAACTAACTTGGCTTTACGTTGCCCCAAACGTTTTACAATCGGATTTTCCTTGCGTCTTTTCCCCTTATTGAAGTGCTTGATGTAGGCCTTGATATACTTATCAAACTTGTCAAGGTAGATGTTAGCCAATATGGGGCTGATGATGCCACCTTGCGGAGTTCCACTGTATGATTTGTGGAATACCTGATCTTCCATATATCCTGCATTCAGGAACTTTCTGATGAGTCGAAGAAATCGCTCATCAGAGATTCTTTCTGACAGAATGGCTATCAGTATTTCGTGGTTGATGTGATCAAAGAAGCCTTTGATGTCTCCTTCAATAAACCACTTCGTACCGTTGAATGACCGTTGAATGCTTGAAAGTGCAGTTTGAGGACTTCGTTGTGGTCTGAAACCATGCGAAGTGTATTCAAAACTGCCCTCGTAAATAGCTTCTAAAATCATTCTGACAACCTCCTGAAGAAGTTTGTCCATCAATGAGGGAATACCCAGCGGTCTCTTCTTCCCATTTTTCTTCGGAATGTAAACTCGCTGTGAGGGTTTCGGCTGATACGTCTCATTTTTAAGCGTATCAATCAACTGCTCAATATGGGACACACTGAAGCCGTCAACGGTTTTCCCGTCAACTCCCTTTGTCATATTGCCTTGTTTGGCATATATGTGCTGGTAGGCTATGTAGTACATCTCATCATTAAACAGTATCCGATACAAACGTTCAAACTTGTATTCCAAGTCGGAACTATGTTGCGTCAGACTGTTTAATATCTTCTCTGGATTTCTTTTCATGTCTCTCACATTTTCCGAGATTGGACATTAAACGATAAAGCTGCTTCCCTTCGCCATGTACAAGGCTTTCCCTTGCTCAGACTACTTACGGAAGCTCTGTTGCCCTATGGGTTTCCCCACTTAGGCAATCCCCGTTAAAGCATATAATAACTATTGGCATGATAGATTGTCGGATACGACTTTCGTCCTTTACTATGTATGTAGTTGCTCTGTGATAAGTTCTTTTGCCCAATCGACCTCCAAGGAGAAGTTGGGTATCACAGCATAACGTCTGTAACTGTCTTCCGTTAAGGCTTAACCATCGAGCCGCTCGGACTATCGTTCAACCAGTATAGGCTTTATCCTCATATCTATCTTTTCACCTTGCCACTCGGTCAAGACTTGACAGTTCATCCACTCGTGGCTTTGCCGACATGCTACACTCCCCATCGTCTTTCGTTGAATGGATAAGTCGGCTGGTGATAGGTTATTATTTCAAAGAACACGAACCTAATAGCTTGCCAAAGCTATATTTATTATATGCCCTTACGGGCGCACTTGGAGCTGCTCCTGAGCGCCGCCTTCCCACGCGTCCATGAAGGGCGAGAGGTAGTTGGCCAGTTCGTCGTAAGACGTCAGGATTGGGAAAATCTGCGCGTAGGGGCGGTTCAGAAATTCGACTGCGTGCGGGAAGGTGCAGTAGCGGCCATCCTCGTAAATTCTCAGGAACCAAATGATGGCCGCCAGCAGGATGATCGGTGATTCGACGAAGAAATCGCCTTGCTTTTGAATCCACGTTCTGTTCAAATTGAGTAAGATGGTGTAGGCTGCTTCGTAGGCATCTGAGATGTCTGTCATAAAGTCAGGATGGATCGGATTGCAACGGTGCGAGCGGCGAGGATCGTCGAAGTTGATGACGAAAAATTGCGGCTTGACAGGGTACGCATCGAGGTGCTGGCGCAGATGATTGTAGGCGATTTCGGACAGGTCAGGAAATTTATAATCATAGATATACATCGCGAAAGCCTTCTCGATCTGCTGCTTGATGTAGTTGTTTATGATGGCGTACGACTTGCCCGATCCGGGTGTGCCGAGCACCATTGTGGCGCGAAACGGATTGACGACGTTGATCCATCCGGACTGCCATTTCTTCCGATAATAGAAGCGCGTCGGGAGGTTGACGGAGTATTCGTTCGTCATCAGGCGGGTCTCCTGCATGAAGCTTTCGTTCTCCACATTGAAGACGTCGTCCATGAGGTTGTTCTTCAGCAGACGGCTCGCCCACGACCCGGCCATGAGCAGGCAGACGAAGCCGGCGGCGAGGGCCGTGAGATACAGCCCGGCGCACGCGTCCGTCCCAATCGGCAGGCGGAGCGTCCAGCCGTTCAGGAAGAACAGCAGGGTGCCCGCGGCGGCGACAGCTCCGACGCGCGGCCAGGTGATCCGCTCCGTTCGGACGCCCTTCGTGCCGAGGCAGGAGAGTGACAAAAAGGCAGTGGCAAAGAGCTTCGTCCACAGCGGCGAGGCGAACAGCCCGGTGGAACGGTCGAAGTTCAGCAGGATAGTGTCGACGACCTCAAGCGTGAGCTGTCGGTCGCGGAATGCCGCGTAGCAGAACCAGTACGCGTGCATGGCGGTGAAAAGAATTGCGATCGCTCGCATGAGGTCCATCGTCTTGGCGAGGCCCCTCAAATCATCTTCGTTTTGCATGGGGTGTTGGTGTGAATTTGTTTGGCTTTCTATTGATTCTAAGTGTTTTATGAATGGTCTCCTTCTTAAAAAGGAAGGCTAAACTCTGGAGGGTTTAGTGCTCCGACGAGCGTCGAAGAGCAAAACCCTCGGGGTTCAGTGCTCCGACGAGCGTCGAAGGGCAAAACCCTCGGGGTTCAGTGCTCCGACGACCGTCGAAGGGCAAAACCCTCAGGGTTCAGCGCTCTGACGACCGTCGAAGGGCAGAATCTTCCAGAGTTCGGGCTTGCTACCGCGATTTTCGGCGTAAACGCACGCGGGCGCGGTTTCTCAGCCGACGTTGGAAGGCCCATTCTCGGAGGTCGGCGCCGTGTACCTGCAAACTGAGATCGATCTCCGTCGGGGGCATGTCGTTCGGACTTTCTGTCAGTTCCTCCACCGCAGCCGCTCGTTCTTCTTTCTCTTTTGGCCAGCCTTCATCTATGAACGGATTCGCGCCGCCCGCGAAATAGGCATTGAACACGTTCGCTGCAAATCCCTTCCCGAGGCGCGAACCATTGACCGCGATGCCGTTCGCATCGTCGATGAAGGTGATGCCGTACAGGCGTCCGGCAGCGTTGATTCGGGTCACGGTCTCGATGCCGTGCCCACGCATGCGGTCGATGAACTCCGCACGGTCGGGCGACGTCTGCATCACGTCGGCAATCGCACGGCGGATCGCTCCCGACCGCTCTCGGACAACGCTTTTCGACTGCTCAAAGTGGCGACGAAGCGCCGCGTAACTGACCTGCCGACCGCTCTCGGAGGCCTTGATCGGCGTGCAGATCTTGTGTCCGTCGGCATCGGTTGCCGCGTAGACGATCCCGTCGAAGGGCCTACCCTTCCGCTCCGTTTTGACCTCCTCGGCCGTCACGCGGAAACGCGCAAGCACTAGATTCATCTCCCCGACGGACTGAAACGCGTACCGCCCGAGCACGTATTGCACAGTGGCTGCAACCTGCCGCTTGATGTCCCCCGCATTAATGTCGACAGCTGACGGTTGGGCAGAAACGCCCTTCTTCTTTTGGCTGTGGCCGCTCGGGATTAGGCCATACTTCCGTTCCAATGCGTCAGTGATTCGCTTGCTGCGCCGCCGCTCGAAACGGTCGCCGATCTTCCGCCCCTCGCTGTCCACGCGCAGCGAAACGATGTGGATGTGCGCGCGGGGAATGTCATTATGGCGGAAAACGATGTACGGTTGGGCACCGTACCCGAGCGCCTCCATGTACTCAGCGGCAATTCGCGAAAGCGTTTCGTCGGACAGCTTTTCGTCCGGGTGCGGATTGAGTGAACAGTGGAAGACTGTCTTCTTTGTGCGGCACTGCGCAGGGATCGTCCGCAGCATGTCGGCGAGCACCTGCGATCGGCTGTAGATCCCGTTTTGATCTTGAAAAAGACCCTGTACAAGCAGCACAGCGGCCTCGTGTTTTTCCACCTTTTTGAAGTTGTATCCTAACGTCGTAGCGAGACTGTTGGAGGACGAAATCTTGGCAATCATCGGCTGCGAAAGTCTATGGTCAGGCGGACGGCCTCTTCCAGCAAGAGGACGATTCGGGCAGAGTAACGCTCCAATCTTTCGAGCAGCACGCGTGCTACTTGGTCAGAATGGTACGAGTTGATAGCGCGGACGGCCTGATTGTACAGCACGCCGATCTTGTGGATTTGCGCTGTCAATTCGGAGAGTTTGCGGTAGTAATCGACGGCTGATTTATCCACCGCGATCACCTTAAAAGGCTCCCCCAGCAAGCGTGCACGCACGAAGTCGGACTTCGTTTTCGCGCCTGATTTTTGGAAGAGATCAATGGCTTTTCGTTGGTCTTTTGGGGCCGGCAGACGGACGTGCCAATTGTCCCAGCGCGGACTGTTGTCTTTCATTTCGATTTGAGGTTTTTAGGTTACGACTTTGGAGTGAACCGGCCCCCAGCCGAGGCAAGGTTTTTCGTGGTACAAACGGCAGTTTGTGTCACAAAAACACACCTTGCCCGGCCTTTGGGCCGTATGCCAAAAGGCAGCTCAACTCCCAAACTTTCAATTCGGCGGCAAAGCTATAATGACTCTGCAATCCGCTTGTAATAAGGCCTGTTAGAACTTCTTCCCGCGATTTCCCGCTGTATCCTTGAGGGGACGGGAGTGACCGACCTACCGACTTACTTCGCCCTGGACTTACTGACTAACCGACTGACTTATTGACTGACTGGCGGACTCAATGACCGACCGACTCAGTGACCGACTTATTGACCTGCTGACTCGATGACTTATTGACCGACTGACGGGCTCACAGACCTATCGACCTACTGACTTGGTGACCGACTCATTGACCAACCAACCTATCGACCGACCACAACGAGCTATGTCAGTCGATAAGTCGAAGCCTCACACAAGTAACACCCTATACCTTTATATATATGATGCAAAACACACCCGAAAGCCCCATCTATTTGGGCTTCGCCTCTCAAAAGGGAGGCGTTGGCAAAAGCAGCTTGGCCGAGGCTCTCGCCTCTATCCTTTACTACGAAAAAGGGATCCCCCTGTTGGTCGTCGATTGCGACGGGACGCAGGAATCGTTCTTCAAACTGCGGGAACGGGAGCGCACACTCATCGAAGATTCCAAGGAGCTGAGCGACCAACTGATGGCACACTTCACCCGGTTCGAGAAGCCGGCCTACCCCATCATTCGCTCGCGCCCCGGCCGAGCCATTGGTGACGCGGAGGCGTTCCTCCGAAAGACCGACAAAACGGCAGCCTTGGTCATCTTCGACTTCCCCGGCCATGCCGGAGCGGAGGAGCTGCTCGAACTCTCTATTGGAATGGACTACATCATCACGCCCATCGAAGCCGACCCGCAGTCGCTCGTTTCCAGCTTCGCCTACGCGCAGACTATCCGCGACCTCGGCGTCAGCTTCGGCGACGCCCGCATTCGCGACCTGCTTCTCTTGTGGAACAAGATCAACCGCAGTGCCAATATGGCCGTTGTCGATTATTATACCCGATATGCCGAGGATGAATCCCTGAACCTTTTCAATGCCCGCATCTACCATTCCGTCCGCTTCGCCCGCGAGCTGGGGCAAGGCGGTGTGAAGGGTGTCTTCCGAAGCTCCTATCTGCCGCCCGCCCGCGCGCTCCGTCTGCCGACGGGCATCGACGCGTGGGTCGAGGAGACGATCGAAAGGCTCCACTTGAATCCTGCCGCCGTATGAGTTCCATCCAAGAGAGGCGGCAGCAGATCCTGAGTGAGAAGCTCCGCGAGATGGGTGACATCGGCGTAAAGACACGTACGCCCGAGGAGTCGCCTTCCTTCGATCCACCCGTAGATCTCGGGGCGATAGAGGATGCCCAGAATCCGGAAGCGATCCCTGAAGAAACCGCGGCGGAACAGCCGCAAGCCATCACCGAACAAGAGACCGCCCCCGCATCTCCGCCCAAAGACCCGAAACCGAGAGTAAAAAAGGACGAATCGACGGCAACGCCCGGGGTGTCTTTCGAGCAGTACAGCGCCCGCTTCCTCGTCTCCGTACGCACAGATGGCAGCAAGTCGGGCTTCACGATCCGCAGCAGCATCCTGCAATTGTTGCGGGACGTCCTGCGGGACATTCGTGCACGAATCACACTCACGGCCTACATCGAGAACATCCTTCTCGACCACCTCAAAACGCACCAGTCGCTGCTGAATAAAGCGGCCGACCGACACAAGCGCAATCCAACGATCAACTTATGAAAGCATCCATCTTAGAAATCATGACCACCTTCCTTTTGAATCTGCTTCTCTTCTTGGGCATCGTGTGGATGTTGCTTGGGATGGGCTACTTCGGTTATCAGGTATGGCAATCCCGAGGCCAAAAACAGGATCCGTCCGACACCTCCGGAAACGCTTCCGGAGAGGAGTCACAAGAAGCCAAACTACACGATTTAGTCGGTAAGAGTCGGCCGTTTGTTTCCCCGCCTATCCCGGAAGTTCCCGCCGTTTCCTCGCAACCAACGTCGGAAGGAGGTGGATCTACATTTGTCGAAGCGTATGCGACGGATGGAATCGGTAAGGCCAATGCAGCCGATGAAATTGATGAAGACGAAGTGATACGCGAAGACCTGTCGCTCTCCGACGAACCGCTACCCGAGGTCTCTCCGACAGCCATCCTCTCGCGGGATTTGGCGCGTGTCAACGGATGGAGTCGGAACGATGACGCTTTAGACGAGGAATCGCCAGACGATGTCCGGACGACCCTGCAAAGTCTACGCGGCACCGACCTGATGGAGAAATACAAGGCGTATTTGGCAGAGCAGGAGCGCGATCACCGCAAGCTCCTGGCTGCCATCCGACGGTCGGAGGAGGCTGAGGTGCAAACGTCAGAAGTCGTTCCTGCTCCGATTCCGGATGAGAACACAGACGACAAACCGCTGTCGTACTACTTATAAACAGCGGCCCAAACAGAAACGAAAGGAGGGAGCGTGCCGCTTGAAGGCTACACACGGATGGAAGTACAGAGCCGGATCCGGCGGCCGTTCCCCACCTTTTCCAGAAAACAAAACCACCCCATGCATATCTACCGAATAACAAACCGCATCATGAACAAAAAGAAATTCACGCAGCTATCCCTGTTTCTACTCTCCACTGTTCTCGCCCCCTCCGCCTTCGCGCAAGGCAACGGGCTGTCGGGTATCAACGAGGCCACGAAGATGGTCACCTCCTATTTCGACCCAGGGACAAAACTGATTTACGCCATCGGCGCTGTCGTTGGACTGATCGGAGGGATCAAGGTGTACCAAAAGTTTTCTTCAGGTGACCCAGACACGTCGAAGACTGCCGCCTCGTGGTTCGGGGCGTGCATCTTCCTGATCGTGGCTGCCACGATCCTTAGAAGTTTCTTCCTCTAATGGCTTCGTGGGAGATCAATAAAGGCGTGGGGCGGACGGTGGAGTTCAAGGGGCTCAAGGCGCAATACCTCTTCCTCTTTGCCGGTGGACTGCTGGCGATATTCCTCCTTGTTGTCATCTGCTACATGTGCGGCATGGATCAATACCTCTGTCTCGGTCTCGGCGCAACGGGTGCCACGCTCGTGGTGTGGCAAACATTCGCGCTGAACCGCCGATTCGGTCGCTACGGCCTGATGAAACGCGCCGCCGTCCGCATGCACCCACGCTATCTCCTGAATCGCCGCTCTGTCCGCCACATTCTTCATTGCCTGAAAAGATCATGAGAAACACCACCAAGGTCACCACCTTAGAATCCAAATTCCCGCTGCTGGCTGTCGAGCAAGGGTGCATCGTCTCGAAAGATGCCGACATCACCGTCGCCTTCCGCGTCGAGCTGCCCGAGCTCTTCACCGTCACCTCGGCCGAATACGAGGCCATGCACGCCGCGTGGCACAAGGCCGTCAAGGTGCTGCCCGACTTCACCATCGTACACAAACAGGATTGGTTCGTCAAGGAACGCTACGCCGGCCGCCTCTCGGACGGCGAGCTGAGCTTCCTTGCTCGCGCCTCCGAGCGCCACTTCAACGAACGCCCCTTCCTCGACCACGCCTGTTACCTCTTCCTCACCAAAACGACGCGCCAGCGCATGGCCTGGCAGAGCAACTTCTCCTCGCTTTGTCGCGGCACGATCCTGCCGAAGGAAGTGGAGAGCCGCGAGGAGGTGGCCAAGTTCATGGAGGCCGTCGACCAGTTCGAGCGGATCATCAACGACGACGACCGCATCCGCCTGACGCGCATGACCGAGGAAGAACTTGTCGGCACGAAGGAGAAAAGCGGCCTGCTCGACCGTTACTTCTCGCTCTCCGACACGGGTCACGCCTCTTTAGAAGACATCCGCCTCGGCGCCGATCTCGTCCGGGTGGGCGACAATCGGCTTTGCCTGCACACGCTCAGCGACACCGACGACCTGCCCGCCGTGGTCTCCACCGACAGCCGCTACGAGCGCCTCTCGACCGACCGCAGCGACTGCCGACTCTCGTTTGCCGCCCCCGTCGGCCTTATGCTCTCGTGCAATCACCTCTTCAACCAATACGTGCGACAAGAAGTCGTGTAAGTAATTGTTTAACAATTAAATGAAGTAACAAATG
>CALHPT010000131.1 GCA_938036405.1 uncultured Tannerella sp. | reverse complement strand
CCGTAACTACTTATAACTACCGCGCCCCCGAAGGCGCATAACTACTTATTCACATGAAGAAGAAATACGGTTTAATCGGCTATCCGCTGGTGCACTCCTTTTCCAAGAGCTTCTTCAACCGGAAGTTCGAGTCGGAGCACATCGATGCCGAATACATCAACTTTGAGATTGCAGACGTTCGAGAGCTGAAGAATGTGCTGCGTGACAACCCCGACCTCTGCGGGCTAAACGTCACCCTACCCTACAAGACGGCCGTCATCCCCCTACTCGACGACCTGACGGACAACGCCCGGAGCATCGGCGCGGTGAACGTCATCAAGTTTCGCGGGCGCCACTTCGGCCGGCCACGCCTCGAGGGACATAACTCGGACATCACCGGCTTCAAGGAGTCCATCGAACCCCTCCTCGGACCCTCGCACCGCAAGGCGCTCATCCTCGGCACGGGCGGTGCGTCGAAGGCCGTCTTTCACGGCCTCAAGCAGCTCGGCCTCGGCGCCACTTACGTCTCGCGCTCCCGCAAGCCAGCCTGCCTGACCTATGCTGACCTCACGCCGAAGGTGATGGAGCAATACACCGTGATCGTCAACGCCACGCCCGTGGGCATGTATCCCAAGGCGGACGAATGCCCCGACATCCCCTACGACTTGCTCACGCCCTCACACTTGCTCTACGACCTGCTCTACAACCCGGACGAGACGCTATTCATGCGCCGCGGCCGCGAGCAGGGCGCGGAGGTCAAGAATGGCCTCGAGATGCTGCTTCTGCAAGCCTTCGCCGCATGGCAGATCTGGAACAGTTGAACTATCGGCGCAATGAATAAGCGAACAGTTATCCTGCGGACGTTGGCCGTGCTCATAGGGTTGATCACGGTCGGCACCGCGGTGGCCTACTTCGTGCTGCGACCTGATCGCGAATGGTTGGCCTTCTACGTGGCGTGCTGCGGCGGCGTGCTGGTGGTGAACCTCGGCCTGATGATGGTCTTTGCCGCAAAGAATATCCGGAAGTAACCCTTGCACTCGCCTCCCCCATCAAGGAAGATTCAAATACCCTTATAAGGTATGACGGAACTATCCCATAGGGTATGACGAAACTATCCTATAAGGTAGAACGAAGCTACCCTATAAGGTAGGACGGAACTATCCCATAAGGTAGGACAGAACTACCTTATAAGGGTATGAGTAAACAGCCACATTTACAGGGGGTAAACGAACTACCTTCTAACCACCTATTTCAAATGAATCGAATCAAACTACACATCCTTCTTGCCGTGTGCCTCCTGCTAACGGCGACACGCCTCACGACGCAGGCGCAAAACGTGCAGATGCACTACGACTTTGGCCACGCCCTCTACGACTCCGAACGTGGCCGCGCACACTGGACGTCCACCGTGGAGATGTTCCGACCCGACGCCTGGGGCAACACCTTCTTCTTTGTTGACATGGATTACACGAACGACGGCGTCTCCGGCGCCTACTGGGAGATCAGCCGCGAGCTGCGCTGGTGGAAGGCCCCCGTGGCGCTGCACGTGGAGTACAACGGCGGGCTGAATCACATCCGCAACGCCTACCTCGCCGGTGCGACCTACGCTTGGAACCACCCCAACTTCACGAGCGGCTTCTCCCTCATGGCCATGTATAAGTACATCCAGCGCGCGCCGGAGCCGAACAGTTTCCAGCTCACGGCCACGTGGTACGTGCATGCCGCCGCGGGCCGCTTCACCTTCTCCGGCTTTGCCGACTGGTGGCGTGAACCGGGCCGGGCGGGCGACTTCGCCTTTATCAGCGAGCCACAGCTGTGGGTCAACCTGAACCGTTTCCCCGGCATCGATCCGCACTTCAACCTCAGCCTCGGCAGCGAGGTGGAGCTGTCGAACAACTTCGCCGGCCAAGACGGATTCCGAGTAAACCCGACCATAGCAGCCAAATGGACCTTCTGATGAGTCCTCTCGCATAGCATCTAATAATCCCCCCATAAATACCGCATGAACAAGACAACTACCCTAACGCGACTTTTCGGCTTCGACCCGCAGACGATGAACGTGCGAACAGAGATCATAGCCGGCATCACCACCTTTCTGACGATGGCCTACATCCTAGCCGTCAACCCGAACATCATGGGCGACATCGGCATGGACAAAGGCGCCATCTTCACCACCACGGCCATCATCTCCATGTTCTCCACCCTCATCATGGCGCTTTACGCCCGCCTCCCCTTTGCCCTGGCGCCGGGCATGGGCCTGAACGCCTTCTTTGCCTACACCGTCTGCACCAAGATGGGCTACGACTGGTCGTTCGCCCTCACCGCCGTGCTCATCGAGGGCGTGGCCTTCATCATCCTCACCGAGACGAACCTCCGCGACGCCATCGTCAACGCCATCCCCGCCTCCATCCGCAACGCCATCGGGCCGGGCATCGGGCTATACATCGCTTTCATCGGGCTGAAGAATGGCGGCGTCATCGCCTCCAGCTCTGTCACGTTTGTCACGCTTGGAACCATCACCTCCGGCCCCGGACTGCTCTCCATCATCGGCCTCGTGCTGACGGGCACACTGCTCATCCTCAACGTCCGCGGCGCCCTACTGCTCGGCATCCTCGGCACGACGCTCATCGGCCTGCCGATGGGCCTGACCACGTTTGGCGGTGTGGCTGGGCTGCCGCCCTCCATCGCCCCGATCGCCTTCAAGTTCGACTTCACGCACGTCTTCACGGTCGACATGCTCATCGTCGTGCTCACCTTCCTCTTCATTGACATGTTCGACACCATCGGCACGCTCGTCGGCGTCTCCACCAAAGCGGGGATGCTGCGGAACGGTCAAGTGCCGCACCTCAAGCGCGCCTTCATGGCCGACGCCGTAGGCACGACCATCGGGTCGATGATGGGATCGAGCGCCATCGCTACCTATGTGGAGAGTGCCTCGGGCGTGGCGCAAGGTGGTCGATCGGGACTCACGGCGTTCACGACAGCCGTATGCTTTGCCGTGGCACTCATCTTCGCGCCGCTTTTCCTCTCCATTCCCGGCTCGGCAACGTGCCCCGTGCTCGTCATCGTCGGCTTGTTCATGCTCAGCCCCATCCGCGACATTGACTTGGACGACTATTCCGAGTCGCTCCCCGCCTTCATCTGTCTCGTCCTCATGCCCCTCACGTATAGCATCTCGGACGGCATATTGATCGGCATTATCAGCTACGTCGTCCTGAACCTGCTCAGCGGTAAGCTCCACAAGCTCACCCCGACGATGTATGTCCTGGCCGTGCTCTTCATCCTGAAATACGTCTTTATCGGGTAGAGCGAAAAACAGTAAGCGGAAAACGAGAAAGTCCTGCCGGCAGAGAAGGGGGTGCGATACCCTTTCCGCCGGCAGGACTTTTAGCTTTTACCGTTTCGCTTGACCGTTCTCCCCTACCCCATCCGACTGATCTTGCGAAGCTGATCCTCGTCGATCAACTTGATCTTGCGACCGTCCATAGCGATGATCCGCTCGGAGGCAAAGGAGGAAAGCGTTCGGATAGCGTTCGAGGAAGTCATGTTTGAGAGGTTAGCCAGATCCTCGCGAGAGAGGTAGATGCTGATCGTGGCGCCATCCTCCTCCAGCCCGTAACTATCCTTGAGGAAGAGCAGTGATTCGGCCAGTCGGCCGCGAATATGCTTCTGCGTAAGGCTCACGGTGCGTTCGTCGGCCATGCCTAAATCGGTAGAGAGCTGGCGGATGAAGAACATGGCCAGCCGCGAATTGGCGCGAATCAGCATATCGACGATCGTCATGGGGATGGCACAGATCGTAGAGAAGTCGCAGGCCGTAGCGCTGGTCAGGTAATGCTCATGCGCGAAATAGGCCCGATAACCAAAATACTGGATAGGGCGTATCATGCGAATAATCTGGCTACGTCCGCCCACGCCTTCCTTGGCGATTTTGACCTTCCCCTTGAGCAAACACATCATCTCTTTCGGTTCGTCGCCTTCGGAGTAAATGATCTGGTTGCGCTTATAGTGCGCAATGATTGAATTTGCACGTAAGATGCTACGCTCTTCCTCGTTCAGCAGCCTCCACATGCGAGCCCAGCCCGCCGAGGCGTCCATTTCTTCTGTTTCTCTTTCTAATTCCACTTATGTCCTACTTGGTATAACTATTTTGACGGGCCAAATGTAAACCAATCCGGAAATCTCAAAATCGAAGATGGATCAGAGCGCAGAGAAGGCGTTCAAACGGTATTTCAACGTCATTCCAGCCTCACTTCAGATAAATATCTCCGAACGAGGACGTGACGCTCACTCGCGCCCGCGGACTCTCCGACGCGCCAGCCGTGCCCGAAAGCTGATTGGTGTGTCCGCTCCGCGTATCTGCAGCACGGATATTCAGGTCGCCGGTATGGATTTGGCCGTAAGAGGCCGAGAGGTCGGCGCGGAAAGCGTGACCGGGCGTCAGGCCGAGGTGCACCTCGCTGTAGGAGGCTTTGACAGAGATCTCGCTGAAGCCACGCGCCACCTCGCCGATCCTGAGGCCGCTGAAGCGCAATTTGTCCACGACGCACGATTCGCTCAGCCGATCGATCCTTATCTGCGTATAGCCCGCGGTCAATGTGCAGCGGCCGACGGATTCGATGCGGTAGGTGCCGTCGAACTTCGTCTGGCCCGTGAGCCGCCCCACGGTGCCGAGGGTGATGCCTGAATACTGACTGTTGAGGTTGAGCGTCGCGCAACGGTCGATGGAGGCCTTGCCAAAGGAGACCTTGACCGAGGCTGTCGAAGCCTCCTTGAGGTAGAGGTCGCCGTACTTCACCGAGACGGTAAGCGGTTGCGTGGCCCGGTTGATGTAGATGTTGCCGAACTGGTTGGAGAGCGAGAGGACTACGTCGCGCGGGGCTGTCACGGTGATGTCCGCCGCACGACCACAGTTGTTACAGATGATCTTTTGGAAAGTCGTCCGACCCTCCACCCGGTTGCCCGACAGCGAGAGGTCGACGTTGACGGCTTCGGCATACCGCCGTGCCTCCTCTTCCGTCTTGCCCTCGCCACGCAGCTCCACACGCACGACGATCTTACGATCTGCACCTTCGACGATGCGGATCTCGCCAAAGCGGTTGCTAAGAGCAAGCTCGGGACGCTCTCCAACACTGAACTCCTCCACGATCTGCCGCCGGTAAACCTTCTTGGCGGCTGTGGTGCTCATGGCGCAAAGGCTCACGAGCAGCACGGTAAGCAGCATTCTTTTCATGATTCTTCTTTGTTATGATGGGTTGATAATTGCGTTTGGATCTGCTTCAGCGCGTCGATCTTGGAAGTGTAGACGCGCACGATGAGTGTGATTCGCTCGTCGTTGGGCAGCTGTACGTCGGGTACGCCCTCGGCCTGCATGGCGTGAAGTTCTTCGAGCAAAGCGCGACGGTCTTCATTCTCGGCGTCGCCAATCAGGGCGCGCGTGGCCTCCAACTCGTGATCGAGCTGCATGGCATAATAGCGCTGCACCTCGACGGGCGATTCCGCGGCATCATAACTGTCGTCGCTCGCAGCCGTTGTCGGCCACAGCCAGACGGCCGTAAGGGCCACGGCCGCGGCAAGAGTCACGGCACCGATGGTCAGTCGCCACGACAGCCGACGTCGCCGACGCAATGCGCGCTCGGCGTCTAATCGTTGGGCAAAGCGTTCGCGATGGCCCGCCGGCGGTGTATCGGCGGCAAAGATCTCCGCGGCCTGCGCCTGGAGTCTGTTTTCTAATCTATCGTTCGTGTTCATCCTTCTTCCTTTCGTATTAAGAGTTTGCGCAGCCTCGACAGGCCGCGGGTGTATTGCACGCGCACGCTGGAGGGGTTGGCCCGGAGCGCCGCGGCGATGTCGGCAAAGCGCATCTGGCCGAAGAGGCGCAGACGGAGTATGTTGCGGTAGGTCTCCGGCAGACGCTCCACACTGCGGCGGATCGTGTCCGTGTCGGGCAGCTCGTCCGGGTCGTCTGGTTCGTCCAGGGGAGGTTCGGGCAGCATGTCTTCGTTGATGGTGATCGTGAGCGGAGCATGGCTCCTGCGCAGGCGGTCGATGGCCGCATTCGTAGCCATGCGACGCAGGTAACGCGTCATCGCGGCGGCGTCGGACTGTAGCAGGGAGGGCCGGAGGAGCACCTTCATCAGCACATCTTGCATCACCTCTTCCGCCTCATCGCCCGCGCCCAGCACGGCCGCGGCGCTGTGATAGGTCGGCTCCTGAAAGCTGTCGTAAAACGCCAGCTGCGACGCCCGCTCGTCGCGCCTCACACCCTCGATGATCTGCTCGTAACTGTCCATTATTCGCGTCTTTTTCCATCCATCTACCCCCTTAACGCACCCGCAGCGAAAATGCTACAGGCGGGGAGGACAAGTTTTTCTATCGGTAAAGAGCAATCCGCGTTTTTGATGGTAAAAACAAAGGCCGCCTGCCATCGTGTCGCACGGGTGGGACCTAAAAGTTCCGAGAAGTGCCGTCGTGTCGCACAATGGGACCTAAAAATTCCGAGAAGTGCCGTCGTGCCGCACAATGGGACCTAAAAGTTCCGAGAGGTGCCGTCGTG
>CALHPT010000130.1 GCA_938036405.1 uncultured Tannerella sp. | reverse complement strand
CTGTAGTCCCACTCGAAGGAGAGCCCCTTGAGTGGGAAGCCCGAGGCGATCATCAGGGGCAGTAGACGGTCGTTGATGATGTATGAGAGGCGGCGTGCATCTGAGGCGCAGACGTTCTCGAAGATCTCTAAGTGCACCTCTGACTGGGAGAGGGAAGAGCCGTTGTCGATGGTCATCGTCTGGTAGAGCAGGATCTTGGAGAGCTCGGAGTTGGCCCGATCCACACGCCTGTCGTAGATATTGAAGGCATCGGAGCGCTGGTTCTCCTTCAAGTCTATGTCTGTCCCTTCCTCGAATACACCCCAAAACTTCGCCCCCATGTTCTGCATCATGTGGGAGATTTTCTTCAGTGTCGATGGGTCGCGCGAGGTCGTCTTGGCGATACGCATGGGCATACCGAAAACCTCGCCGAAGGTGTCCCAAAAGGCGAGCATGTTCTTCTTGGGGATGGTGTGCGGAGCGGCCTTGAGGTAAAGGCCGAGGTCGTACGGCCCGCCGCACTCGATGAGCCAGTCGGAGAAGGGCGGTCGGCGATACTCAATGCCTTTGCGCCAGTCGTCCCCCAACTCGGCAACGACGCGACCGTATTCCGGAATGACGTGTCGGCGGGGAATGAGCAGGACACTGTCGTAGGCCGGTACGCCGCCCTCGGTGAAGACGACGTCGCCCAGCTGGATGAGCGTATGCCCCCAATAGCGGGCTGAGAAGTAGAGGTCGATGAGTGTCTTGAACCAAGTGCGACCCTGAAAATGCGGCGCACCTCTTCATCCTCCTTCTCGCCGAACATGATCTTGAAGCTGCGTGCCTTGACGAAGGCGGGGTGCGCCCCGCGGCGAATTAGGCCGGGTACAGGCCTTACGGGTACCCAGCAAACTTCGCCGGCGTCCGCAGACGCCCGCGGTAGACATTGTAGAGGCGAAGGCGGGAGGGATTCTCCACGTCGAGCGCCTGCTGCCAGCCGGAGCGCCACGAGTTGATTTCTTGCCGGGTGAGCGATTCGGCCTGTCGTTGTACTTCGGCTATAATGGCCTTCACTCGCCGGGCGTCGGCCTTCTTGGCGAGGTCAAAGTGGCCATAGGGGGTGTCTGCGATGGTCAGCTCGGAAGCTGGCCGCCGCCTGAAAAAGTCGGTGATGTTCATTGTCGGGAGTTGTTGGGGGTTACCAGATGTAGTTGCTGTGTTGCTCGGAGCCCCATGTGAGGTTGTAAGGCTGGGGCTCGCCATTGGAGTCGTCCGGGGTGTCGAGGTCGGGGACGATCTTGCCGCTCTGCACGCCTTGGAGCCATTCAATGGCTCGGCGGTAGCGGATCTCACGAATCTCGTAGCCCATCTTCTGCGGAAGCCACGAGGTGAGGTGGTAGAGGGCGCCAGTCGCAGAGGAACATCACGATCTGCATGTTGCGGGCGCCTGCGGGCGCCAGCGAAGCTTGCCGGGTACATGCCCCACGAGTACCAGGCCATATTCGCCGGGGCCCGCAGGCCCCTTGCTGAATGAGGCCCTGAAGGCGCGCCCCTGCCGATCACCACTTGATAGTCGAGATTGTTCAAAAACATAGGAGCTAAGAACTAAGCGTGAAGCACTAAGAGCGGGGGAGGGCTACGTGAAGGGCGTGGCCTTCGATGTGTGCGGTAGTGACGCCGCGACGGAAGTATCCACGGCGGACGAGCAGCGTGAGCTCTTGCTTGGAGAGGGTCGCAAGGCGTCCGCCCACATTAATCACAAGGTATTTGCGGCCGTATCGACGGGCTCGCCGGTTGGGGCGCCTGCGGGCGCCAGCGAAGTTTGGCCAGGTACCCAACGTGGGAAGTTTTTTGATCATGTCAGTTGTTGTTTGTAGGGTGAGTTACCACGCCCCTTTGGGGGTGGGGCGTTCGCCGAAGATGGGTTCAAAGCGCTCCTCACGGGAGGCCTTCTGAAGTTTGTAGATCGCGCCTTCGTCGGCATCCGGCGCGTCGTCATGCGCCCGGCTGCCGCGAGCCAGCGAGAGCGTCTGATCGATGCCCGTCTTCATGTCTGTATCGTTGCGCTTGGCCTCATTGTAGTAGACCAGTCCGCGCTCCCAGAGAGGAGAGACGGCCTCGATGCGTTGCAGCTTGCCCTGGGCTTCTTCCTGCGGCCCTGGGCATGATGGGCAGCTGGTAGCCGCGCAGATCGCCTTCGCGGGCAAACTCACCTGAGGATAATATCCTGCATGAAGTTGGCCTCCATGAAGTACGACACGGCGACATCCTCCGGTAGTGACCCCTGTGGAAGTCATAGAGCCAGCGCACCATGCCCGCCACGGTGTCCTGCCGGACGTAGCAGGCGGGGAACGCCCCGCGGCGAAGTTGGCCGGGGGCGCCTGCGGGCGCCAGCGAAGTTTGCCAGGTACCCGGCAAGAGCTTTCCAGCCTCGGCAGAGGCCAGTCGCATCTGCCTTCTCCGTACCCCACCCCCGGAGAAGTGCGCACTCCGTGCATATATCTCTGCACTCCGTGCACACTTTCTTGTTTGCCCCCTTGCAACACCCACACCTTTGCCGCCGAACCAACAAACAACAAACAACTAAACAACACCAACAACAAACAACCAAACAACACCAACAACAAACAAAACAACCGTATGGACAAAGAACTTGAGATCAAAACCGTCGGGCAGACGAAGCTCGACAACGCGATGCACGTGACCTATCACACCGAGATGCACGGCATCCTCAAATCGGCCGACCAGGCCAAGACCGGCATCCCGGCCGACATCATGACCGACTACAACGGCGGCATCACCGAAGAGACCGAGCTCAACCGCGAGGCCCAAGCCGACGCCCTCACGGCCGAGCTCGTGAAGGCCGACACGGCCCGCGACCGCGCCGTGCAGTACTTCTT
>CALHPT010000129.1 GCA_938036405.1 uncultured Tannerella sp. | reverse complement strand
GATAGGTTCTACGGCCCGAAAGGTTGTGAGAAACGTGATCAATTAGATCGAGAATTAGAAGTTTTGAGAATAGGAATCCTTATTCGGAACGCCCGCAAGGAGTCTAAGTTGACTCAAGCCGAGCTGGCTGAACGTATTGGTAAGAAGCGAGCCTTCATTTCCCGTGTGGAAAACGATGGTTCTAACCTCACCATTGCCACTCTGCTGGATATTGTAGAAAAAGGATTGGGCAAGAAGCTCTCTTTCGATATTCAGTAATCCCCTTACCTTCTCCCATCATGCTCCACGGCCACGGCGACGACCTACACACTTGCGGACAGACCATCCGCGCCAACTTCAGTTCGAACATCTTTGCTACAACCGACCTCTCGGCGTTGCAGCAACACCTCTCGGCACATCTTAGCGTCATCGGCCACTACCCCGAACCCGAACCCTACGCGTTAGAGAGTCTCTGGGCCGACTCCCTCGGGCTACTCCCCGCAGAAATATGCGTCACCAACGGCGCCACCGAGGCCATCTATCTCACCGCACAGGCCTTCCGCGGCGCCACGAGCTACATCCGACAGCCGACCTTTAGCGAATATGCCGACGCCTGCCGCATGCACGGCCATAGCGTCCGCTCCCTCTTCACCGACGACGCCATCGATGACACGCCCGACCTCGTCTGGCTCTGCAATCCGAACAACCCGACAGGTGAGGTCCGCGACCGACACACGTTGCTCCGACTTATCGACGCTCACCCCTCTGTCTGCTTTGTCATCGACGAGAGCTATGGTGCTTTCACCCGCCAACCGTTGCCAACCGCAGCAGAAATGGCCGAACGGAGCAACGTGATCGTCATCCGGTCGGCCACAAAACGTCATGCAGTCCCCGGTCTACGGCTTGGCTGCCTCACTGCATCGGCCGAGATGATCGATCGAATCCGCGTGCAACGCATGCCGTGGTCGGTGAATGCACTGGCCGTAGAAGCGGGGAAGTTCTTTCTCCATGAGAATCTCCCTCTACAACCGCCGATCGATGATCTTTTGGCCGAGCGAGACCGACTTATGGCCGCGCTGGCGGATCTCAAGATCGCCGACCTCTGGCCTACAGAAACCCACTTCTTCCTCGCCCGACTGCGCATGGGTGCCGCCGCGGCGCTGAAGCATTATCTCATACAGGAGCACGGCTTGCTCATCCGTGATGCGTCCAACTTTGAAGGCCTCGACACCTCCTTTGTGCGCATTGCCACACAAAGTCGTGCCGATAACGATCTACTGATACAAACATTATCCCTATGGAAGCATACTTACTCTTCTTAATCCCCCTCATTGGCGGATGGTTATTAGATAAACTATTGGGCGATCCGCGCTGGATGCCCCATCCCATAGTCCTCTTCGGGCGACTGATCGCGTGGGGCGACACATGGCTGAACCGCGGAAGACATCGCACGTTGAAAGGCGGTCTACTGGCAGTCGCATTAATCGTTGGAACGTTCGCTGCCACATGGGCGCTAATTGTTGCCGGCTATCGCTACGGCGGACGCTGGGGCATTGTGTTGCCGACACTGCTTGTTTGGCTCGGTTTAGCGGGGCGGACATTGCTGCACGAGGTGCGCGAAGTGTTTTACGCTTGCAGTCGATCGACGAACGAAGGTCGGAGGCAGGTTGCCCGCATCGTAGGACGCGACACGAGTCAGCTCTCGGCCCGTGAAGTGCGTGCAGCGGCACTCGAGACGTTGGCCGAGAACCTCAGCGACGGTGTAGTTGCACCACTCTTTTGGTACGCCTTCCTCGGCGTGCCGGGCATGATGGCTTATAAGATGATCAACACGCTCGACTCGATGATTGGCTATCGCAACGCACGCTATCTGCGCTTCGGACGTATCGCTGCACGCATCGACGACGTGGCCAACTACATCCCCGCCCGATTGACTGCCTACCTCATGCTGGCCGTCAGCGGTCGGCGCTCACTGATCTCTTTCGTGTGGCGCTATGGACGTTGCCATAAGAGTCCAAACTCGGGATATCCAGAGGCGGCACTGGCGGGCATTCTCGATTGCCGATTCGGCGGCACGCACACCTACTTCGGCCAACCTGTGGAGAAGCCTTACATCGGCACCAACCCCCGACCGCTGACGATGGACGACTATCGTAACTCGGCCTTCGTGGCTCATCGCACCGAGGCGATGGCCGTCATGCTGACTGCGATAGCCGGCATAGCCTACCTCTTCTTCATCATCCCGTAGATCTGCGCCATGTCCACGTGGCGGCGCACATGATCGGCCAGGCGGTCGTATTGCTCCTCTTTGAAGGCCGCGTAATCGAACGTGCGACGCGTATCGATGCGGCCGACAACGGGGCGGAGCAGGCAATCGATGGCCGGAGCGTTGTCGAGTATGCCGTGGATGTATGATCCCATGCAACGCTCGCCCACGCGCCAACCCGTATCGACACCATCGCCTTCAGTCAGCGGAAGCACATCCGATGCACCAGCCTCGAGGCGCGTTTCCCCCATATGAATCTCATAGCCGCGACACATACGGGGATCATGGACCATGCGGAAGCTAACCTGCCGCGTGGTCTTTTCTTTTGTCAGGCGGGTCGAGACCGGTAGGAGCCCGAGGCCGGGCAGGCGCTCGATGTCGCCCTCCACGTGATCCGGGTCACAGACTTCGCGCCCCATCATTTGGTAGCCGCCGCAGATGCCCATCACCACGGCACCGTCACGGTAGGCACGCTGGATGGCCCCGGCCGCACCGTTGCGACGCAGATCAGAGAGGTCGTCGAGCGTGTTCTTCGATCCGGGAAGCAGGATGATGTCTGCCTTGCGCAGCTCCTCGGTGTTGTTGGTGTAAAAAAGATGCACCCGCTCGTCACGCTCCAGGACGTCGAAATCCGTGAAGTTGCTCATGTGGCGAAGCAGCACAACGGCCACGTTGATGCGCCCCTCGACGGCCTCGCGCTGCTTGGTGCGGAGCGTGACGCTGTCTTCCTCCTCAATATATATATCGGTGAAGTGCGGCACGACGCCAACGACAGGCACGCCGCAAAGCTCCTCGATCATCCGACGGCCGCTGTCGAAGAGGCTCATTTCGCCGCGGAACTTGTTGATGAGTACGCCGCGGATGCGCTGCCGATCCTCCGGGGTTTGCAGCATGATGGAGCCGTAGACGGAGGCGAAGACGCCGCCGCGATCAATGTCGGCCACCAGCAAGACGGAAGCGTCAGCGTAGCGCGCCATGGGGAGGTTGACGAGGTCCACGTCGCGAAGGTTGAGTTCGGAGATGCTGCCGGCGCCCTCCATGACGATGGGGTTGTAACGGGCAGCGAGTCGGTCGAAAGCGGCATGCACCTCTCGCTCCAATTCGGCACGGCCTTCGCGTCGGAAGTAGGCCGAGGCGTGTTGGTTGCCCGTCGGACGACCGTGCAGGACGACCTGCGAGGTGCTGTCGCCCGAAGGCTTGAGCAGGAGCGGATTCATGTCCGTATGGCAGGGCACGCCAGCGGCTTCGGCTTGCACCGCCTGCGCGCGGCCCAGCTCGAGACCGTCGGCGGTGACGAAGGAGTTCAGCGCCATGTTTTGCGCCTTGAAGGGCGCAGGATGGTAGCCATCCTGGAGGAAGATGCG
This sequence comes from uncultured Tannerella sp., assembly GCA_938036405.1. Classification (GTDB taxonomy): domain Bacteria; phylum Bacteroidota; class Bacteroidia; order Bacteroidales; family Tannerellaceae; genus Tannerella. Next base: position 19,392 of record CALHPT010000129.1, on the reverse strand, counting down.
ACAGAGCGCGGCGGCAATAACGCTCTTCCCGACGTCGCTGCCCGTACCGGCCAGCATGAGGGGGCGAAGGGGGGAGTTCTTTGAATTCATATAACGGTGAAGTGTCTTAATGCGGGCAAAGGTAGGGATCGACTGTACCAGCCGACAGCTCCCCCCACTTTCGTCGATGCCTTCCGTCGGCCGACGTCGGGGGCGCTCGGCATGCGCTACGATCACCTACCAACGCCGCTGCTCAAAAACTGTCTGACGTAAGCTTTCCCTCCGCCTCCGATCATCCCAACCGCGCGCCCTAGGATAATCGTCGTCGGTCGGTAATCGCATTCCAAGTGATTTGCGATCAACCACACCGTGCAGTTGATCGCATTCCAAGTAGTTTTTGATTAAACACACCATGTAGTTGATTATATTCCGAGTGGATTATAATAAGAGCACGGTGTAGTTTATCGCAATCCATATGATGTCTAATAAAAAGCACAAGTGATTTAATCTTCTTGCGATAGAATGCAATAAAAAACTCCGATGTTTTTTCTTTCTGCATTGGAATAAGACAAAAAACCGGTGACGGAGATCTCTCGGAGAAGTATTTCCGATCTCCGACAAAGTCATTTATTGACCCGAAGGCATGGTTGGGAATGTATGCAGAGGCGATTCAGTGGCAGCATTCGGTCCGCCCCTGTTCGTCGTCGCCCGGATTGGCCGGGGCGGAGTGTTTCCGACTTTTTTGCGTCTCTCTACTATTACTCATTCGTTTACTTCACTCGTTCAAAAAGGCCTCTATCTTTGCAGCCTCAATTTTTGAGTTTATAATCAGAGAGTAATAACAAGAATGGTCTAACTTTTTAAGCAAACGGAGTACTAACTTTTTAAGATGGAAAATTTGAAAAACATTGTCCCCGATGAAAACTTCAACTGGGATTCGTATGAAAAAGGCGAATCGACACCAAACGTAAACTGGGACGAACTCGTCAAGACTTACGACGATACGTTGGGAGCAATGAAGGATAAGGAAGTAGTGATGGGTACTGTCACAGCACTGAACAAGCGCGAAGTGGTGGTCAACATCGGCTACAAGTCGGATGGCGTTGTGCCCATGTCCGAGTTCCGCTACAACCCTGACCTCAAGGTTGGCGACGAGGTCGAAGTCTATGTCGAAAACCAGGAAGACAAGAAGGGTCAGCTGATCCTTTCACACAAGAAGGCCCGCTCGGCCCGCTCTTGGGAGCGCATCACCGACGCCTTCGAACGCGATGAGATCCTCAAAGGATATGTTCGCGGACGCACCAAGGGCGGCATGATCGTAGATATCTACGGCATCGACACCTTCCTGCCCGGCTCGCAGATCGACGTGAAGCCGATCCGCGACTACGACGTATTCGTCGGCAAAACAATGGAGTTTAAGGTCGTTAAGATCAACAAGGAATATCGCAACGTGGTTGTTTCGCACAAGGCTCTCATCGAGGCCGAGCTGGAACAGCAGAAGCGCGAGATCATCTCCAAACTGGAGAAGGGCCAAGTGCTCGAGGGCACGGTCAAGAACATCACCTCGTACGGCGTCTTCGTCGACCTGGGCGGTGTGGACGGCTTGGTACATATCACGGATCTGTCTTGGGGACGCGTATCGCACCCGGACGAAGTGGTACAGATCGATCAAAAGCTCAACGTGGTTATCCTCGACTTCGACGACGAGAGAAAGCGCATCGCCCTCGGCCTGAAGCAGCTTACGCCGCACCCATGGGATGCCCTCGACGCCAACCTCAAGGTGGGCGATCATGTGAAGGGCAAAGTCGTGGTGATGGCCGACTATGGCGCATTCCTGGAGATTGCTCCGGGCGTCGAAGGGCTGATCCACGTCTCCGAGATGAGCTGGACCCAACACCTGCGCAGCGCACAAGACTTCATGAAGGTGGGCGACGAGGTAGAAGCTGTCATCCTGACGCTCGACCGCGAAGACCGCAAGATGTCGCTCGGCGTGAAGCAGCTCCGCGAAGATCCGTGGGAGAAGATCGAGATCAAGTATCCGGTCGGATCGAAGCACTCAGCACGCGTTCGCAACTTCACCAACTTCGGCGTCTTCGTGGAGATCGAAGAGGGCGTAGACGGATTGATCCACATCTCCGACCTTTCCTGGACGAAGAAGATCAAGCACCCGAGCGAGTTCACACAGATCGGTGCCAACATCGACGTACAGGTGCTCGAGATCGACAAGGAGAACCGTCGCCTCAGCCTCGGCCACAAGCAGCTGGAGGAGAACCCGTGGGATGTGTTCGAGACGATCTTCACCGTCGGCTCTGTGCATGACGGCACGATCATCGAAATGCTGGACAAGGGCGCCGTCGTTTCGCTGCCCTACGGTGTGGAAGGCTTCGCTACCCCGCGTCACCTGACAAAGCAAGACGGATCGCCGGCTAAGCTCGACGAGAAGTTGCCCTTCAAGGTGATCGAGTTCAACAAGGATTCTAAGCGAATCATCCTCTCACACAGCCGCACGTTCGAGGACGAGCAGCGCAGCGCACGTGCAGCAGAGCGTCGTGCCCGTAACAACAGCAACAGCGGCAGCAGCAACAATGCTGGCAGCAGTCACCATGCTCCGGCACCCGAGATGGCAAACGCACCGGTGATCGAGAAGACCACGCTGGGCGACATCGAGGAGCTGGCTGCATTGAAAGAGAAGCTGGAGAGCGGCGAGGCATAATCCGACACGGATAGGCCCCCTCGGTCTTCACTCATAGCACACGAAAAAGAGGGACGCGGATCAATCAGATCTGCGCCCCTCTTTCATTTTCCCCTCACCGAGAGCGGGAAGGTTGGCCCGGTAAGTACAGGCGGTCAATCCGTGCCTCGGAGCAGGAAGTCGGACACGACGGCGATGGCCTCGTGCGCGACATCGGTGTCGGCGAAGAGTCCGCAGTGGCAGCCGAGGTCGACAACACGCGACATCTCCATGAACGGCACCACACGCCGCGCATGCTTCACCACCTCATCGCCCGGGAAGAGGCAGTCCGACTTGCAGGCCACGATGCCGACCGGTGCACGAAACTTATCCAGGCTTTTCTTCTTCACCTCGCGCCACTCCTCGGGCTCGGGTCGGAGGTAGAGATAAATGAGGCGTGCCATCTCAAGCAAATCGGGGGCTTCAAAGTTCAGGGCTGGCTCTAAGGCGCGTTGTACGGCCTGATCCGATAGCTGCAGACGATCCAGATCGGGCGTTCGGGCGCTGAGCAGACGATCGGTGCGCGCCAGCGACGTGGAGGCGAACCCAGCGGGCTGCACCAACATGAGTCGGCTGACGCTCAGCACAGCCGTCTCACAGAGTTGCAGCGCAATGCGTGCCCCCTGCGACCAAGCCAGGACGGTGCATCCACGCAGCCCCAGCGCCTCCATCACTTGCAGCGCCCATCGCCCATACTCCCCCTTCGAGGCGCTCAGTCGGCGCCCCAGACTGAAACCGACGGCTCCGGGCACATCGGGCACAAGAAGTCGCACCCGCTCCAGATCCAGCCCCTCGATGAAAGGGCGCATAGCCAGCGGGCCGGTGAGGTATTCGCCATGAAAACAAAGGATGGGCGTAGCGTCGTGTCGCCCATAAGTCACAACGTGCGTATCGCCCAGCTCCGTAGCCACCATGCATTCGGAGAGAGGCACGTCGAGCTCGGCTAGGTGTCGGCGGTATAAATCGTGTATAAGTCGGCGTCCGCCCGCCGACCGATAGATGTCATCCATAATCAGTGAAAAATGAGAAACTAAAAACGGGCTGTCACCCCGCGTGGGGAGTCAGCGGCGCAAATATAGACGCAGTGGGGAGCTCCGGTGGGGTGAAGTCTTTCGCCCTCAGCTACGTTTGGGGCCTGAGAGGTAAAATACCTGTCCGGAGACGTCTAGAACCTCTTGGGAGAGGTCCGGAACCTCTCGCGAGACATTTTTTACCTCTCACGACACGTCTAGAACCTCTCGGAAGAGGTTCGCAACCTCTCGGGAGACGTTTTTTACCTCTCACGACACATAAAAAACCTCTCGCAAGAGGTTTGAAACCTGTCGCGAGAGGTTCGGAACGTCTCAGGCGGTTTTGAGCCTGAAAAACAGCGGGTATTACGATCACTTCCCCGCGTAGAGGTGTTCGCGGAGCTCGGCGATCTTGGGATCGGAGATGTAATCGTCGTACTCGATCATCTTGTCAATGTTGCCGTTCGGGGTAAGCTCGATGACGCGGTTGGCGACGGTCTGGATGAACTCGTGGTCGTGGCTGGCGAAGAGCACATTGCCCTTGTAGTTCACCAGCGTGTTGTTAAAGGCCTGGATCGACTCGAGGTCGAGGTGGTTCGTGGGCGTGTCGAGGATGAGCGTGTTGGCGTCGCGGAGCATCATGCGCGAGATCATGCAGCGCATCTTCTCGCCGCCGGAGAGGACGCTCACCTTCTTCTGGAGCTCCTCGCCGGTGAAGAGCATGCGGCCGAGGAAGCCTTTGAGGAAGACCTCGTTCGTGTCCTTGGCGAACTGCCCGAGCCACTCTAGGAGGTTGTAGTCGGAGTTGAAATAGCGAGCATTGTCCAGCGGCAGGTAGGCCGTCGTGATCGTCTGCCCCCAGCGGAAGGTGCCTGCGTCGGGCTCCTCCTCGCCGTTGATGATCTGGAAGAAGGCCGTCATAGCGCGCGGGTCGCGACTGATGAAGACGATCTTGTCGTCCTTCTCCACGTTGAAGTTCAGGTCACGGAAGAGCGTGTGCCCGTCGATCGTTTTCGTCAGACCGCTGACTTCCAGGATTTGGTTGCCCGGCTCGCGAGCGGGGTTGAAAAGGATGCCCGGGTAACGGCGCGACGAGGGTTGGATCTCCTCAATGTTGAGCTTCTCGAGCATCTTCTTGCGGCTCGTGGTCTGCTTCGACTTGGCCACGTTGGCGCTAAATCGGCGGATAAACTCCTCCAGCTCCTTCTTCTTCTCCTCGGCCTTCTTGTTCTGTTGCTGCTGTTGGCGGAGGGCCAGCTGGCTCGACTCGTACCAGAAGCTGTAGTTGCCGGCGAAGAGTTTGAGTTTCCCGAAGTCGATGTCCACGGTGTGGGTGCAGACAGAGTCAAGGAAGTGGCGGTCGTGGCTGACGACAAGCACCGTGTGCTCGAAGTTGGCCAGGTAGTTCTCGAGCCAGGATACGGTCTCCAGGTCGAGGTCGTTCGTAGGCTCATCGAGTAGCAAGTTGTCCGGCTTACCAAAGAGCGCCCTGGCCAACAGCACACGCACTTTCTGCTTACCACTCAGATCGCGCATCATCTTCGCGTGCAGCGCCTCCTCAATGCCCAGCCCACTGAGCAGCGCCGCCGCATCGCTCTCAGCGTTCCACCCCTCCATCTCGGCAAACTTCTCCTCCAGCTCCGAGGCGCGAATGCCGTCGGCGTCGGTAAAGTCCTCCTTGGCGTAGAGCGCATTCTTTTCGCTCATCACAGCCCAGAGCTGCGTGTGGCCCATGAGGACAGTGTCGAGCACCGTGTAATCGTCGAAGGCAAAGTGATCCTGCGCCAAGACCGAGAGTCGCTCGCCGGGGCCCATGCTGATCGTGCCACGCGTCGGGTCGAGGTCGCCACTGATGGCGCGCAGGAAGGTGGATTTACCGGCACCGTTGGCACCGATGATGCCATAACAGTTGCCGGGCAAAAACTTGAGATTGACGTCTTGAAAGAGGATCCGCTTTCCGAATCGGATGTCCAAACCGCTAACTATAATCATGATTTCTTCGTGTGATATATGCTTTAATAATACGCGGGCAAAGGTACTGCAAGAAGGTGGGGGCGGGAGGCAGCATCCAGCGTCTCTCTACCTATTCCTTGTTTAGAAAGAATGCGATTCTATCTTTGCCGACGATTTAACGAAGAGATCATGGGTCGATTTTACGCATACGGTTATTTTTTCTTTTACCTCGACAGCGAAGTAAAGGCAGGATCCGGTGCACGTAAGTAGAAGAGACTTTTATGAAGGAAATAGAGAAAGATCCTGCCATTGTAAATGGTGGGATCTTTTCTTTTTCTAGGGTTCCCCATTCGCAAAAAGGAGGATCGACCGGATATAAACGACGAACAAAAAGGAATGAAGAAGAAAGTAGCCATACAAGGCATAGCGGGGTCGTATCACGACGTGGCGGCGCAACGCTATTTTGAAGGCGAGGCCGTGGAGCCAGTACCCTGCGACACGTTTCGCGAAGTGATCGAACACGTATCCGCCGGCACCGTCGGCATGATGGCCATCGAGAACACCATCGCCGGCAGTCTGCTGCAAAACCACGAGCTGATCCGCGAGGGAAATTGCCGCATTGTGGGGGAGTATAAACTGCGCATCATGCACTCCTTCGCCGCGCTGCCAGGCACGCGGGCGGAGGACATCACCGAGGTCAATTCGCACCCCATCGCGCTGATGCAGTGTCGCGACTTCCTGGACACACTGCCGGGCGCCAAGCTCGTAGAGTGTGACGATACGGCCGGCAGCGCCCGTTGGGTGGCCGAGAAACAAATGCACGGTCACGGCGTGATCTGCGCCCGACGTGCGGCCGAGATGTACGGCCTGGAGGTGTTGGCCGAGGGCGTGGAAACGAACAAACGCAACTATACGCGCTTCCTCGTCATCGCCCGCCCCGACCTGGCCGAACACATACAGCAAGAGGCGGTGAGAAACAAGGCGTCGCTCGTCTTCGCCCTACCACACACCTCCGGAAGCCTCTCGAAGGTGCTCACCATCCTCTCGTTTTACGACATGAACCTCTCCAAGATCCAGTCGCTACCCATCATCGGACGCGAGTGGGAGTACATGTTTTACGTCAACCTCACCTTCGAGGATTACACGCGCTATCGGCAAGCCTTGGAGGCCATCATCCCACTGACTAACGACTTGAAAATACTGGGCGAATATGAACAAGGAAAACAAAGCATTTAGCGTACGGCCGGCCCACCGCGTCGGCACGGTGCAGGAGTATTACTTCTCCAAGAAACTGAAGGAAGTGGCGGCTATGAATGCCGCCGGCAAACGCGTGATCAGCCTCGGGATAGGCAGCCCCGACCTGCCTCCGTCGGAGGTGGCCGTCGAGACGTTCCAGCGCGAGGTGGCACGTCCCGATGTGCACGGCTATCAGCCCTACACGGGCATGCCCGAGCTGCGTCGAGGCTACGCGGCGTGGTACAAACAATGGTATGGCGTCACGCTGGATGCGGACCGTGAAGTGCTGCCGCTCATCGGGTCGAAAGAGGGCATCCTGCACGTCTCTATGGCCTTCCTCAACCCCGGCGAAGGCGTCTTGGTGCCCAACCCGGGATACCCGACTTATAGCTCGGTGAGCCGTCTGGTGGGTGCGGAGCTGGTTCCGTACACGCTTGAGGCGTCGCGCGGATGGCAGCCCGACTTTGAGGTGCTGGAGCACCTCGTGGCCGAACGTGAGGCGGCGTTGTGCGCACCGATCAAGCTGATGTGGGTCAATTATCCGAACATGCCGACAGGTGCGGACGCGTCGGACGAGTTGCTGGAGCGCTTAGTCGACTTTGGGCGTCGGCACGGCATCGTCATCTGTCACGACAACCCGTACAGCTTCATTCTGAACGATCACCCGCGCAGCATCCTCGCTGTGAAGGGTGGCAAGGAGGTGTGCATCGAGCTGAATTCGATGAGCAAGGCGCACAACATGCCGGGCTGGCGCATGGCCATGTTGGCCTCGAATGCGCCATTCGTGTCGTGGATCCTGCGCGTGAAGAGCAATGTGGACTCGGGGCAGTTCCGCCCCATGCAGTCGGCCGTGGTGGAAGCGCTCAAAGCGCCGCGCGAATGGTACGACGGGATGAATGCCGTCTATCGCCGTCGCCGCGTCTTGGCGGAGCGCATCATGGACGCGCTCGGATGCCAGTACGACCGGAATCAGGTGGGCATGTTCCTCTGGGGACGGGTGCCAGTATCGGCACAGAGCGGCGAGGCGTTGGCCGACCGCGTGCTCCAGCAGGCCCACGTATTCATCACGCCCGGCTTCATCTTCGGGTCGGCCGGCGATCAGTACGTGCGCATCTCGCTTTGTTGTCCGGAGGACGCGCTCGAGGAGGCGCTGGAAAGGGTGAAAACGAGAATCGGAAAATGAGAGACGGGTACCCGGCCATACTTCCCCGGCCTCGGCAGAGGCCAACGAAAATCGAAAAATGAGAGACGGGCGCCCGACTAACAATGAATCATACATCTACACATATACTACAATGAGCAAGAAAATCGAGAATTTGGATTTGAAATCCATCGTATTACCGGGGGTCGACGAGAAGCGTCCGCTGGTGATTGCCGGCCCGTGCAGCGCGGAGACCGAAGAGCAAGTGATGACTACCGCCAATGCATTGGCAGCCGTGGGGGTGAAGATCTTTCGCGCGGGGATCTGGAAGCCGCGCACGCGGCCGGGGGGCTTCGAGGGCGTCGGCGCACCGGGCCTGAAGTGGCTCAAACGCGTGAAGGAGGAGACGGGCATGTACGTAGCCACCGAAGTGGCCACACGCGATCACGTCTTTGAGGCGCTCAAGGCCGGCGTGGACGTGCTTTGGATCGGCGCCCGGACGGCCGTCAACCCCTTCGCCATGCAGGACGTGGCCGACGCGCTCTCGGGCGTAGACATCCCCGTACTGATCAAGAACCCCGTGAACCCCGACTTAGAGCTCTGGATCGGCGCCATCCAACGTGTCTACGGCGCCGGCATCCGACGCATCGCCGTCATCCACCGCGGCTTCAGCTCGTACGACAAGAAGCTCTATCGCAACATACCCCTCTGGCACATCCCCATCGAGCTGCGCCGACGCATCCCGAACCTGCCCATCATCTGCGACCCGAGCCACATCGGCGGAAAGCGTGAGCTGATCGCACCGCTCAGCCAGCAGGCGATGGACCTGAACTTCGACGGTCTGATCATCGAGTCGCACTGCTCGCCCGACGAGGCTTGGAGCGACGCCGCACAGCAGATCACGCCCGATGTGCTCGACTATGTGCTCAGCCTGCTCGTCATCCGTGACGCCACGCAAACGACGGAGAACCTCTCCGCCCTGCGCCGACAGATCGACGGTGTGGACGAGCAACTGCTCGAGCTCCTGGCCAAGCGCATGCGCATCTCGCGCGAGATCGGTGTCTACAAAAAGGAGCACAACATGCCCATCCTCCAGTCGCCACGCTACGGCGAGATCCTCGAGAACCGCGCCAAGGCCGGCGCCGCGATGGAGCTGAATCCGGACTTCGTGCAGGCTATCCTCAAGAACATCCACGAGGAGTCCGTGCGCCAGCAGATGATCGTGATGAACCAAGGCGAAAACGCAGCCGAGTCATGAAGATCCTTATCCTCGGAGCAGGTCGAATGGGGTCGTTCTTCACCGACCTGCTCAGCTTCGATCACGAGGTGGCCGTCCTCGAGTCCGACCCGCGCCGCATGCGTTTCATCTATAACGCCCTCCGCCTCGCCTCGCCCGACGAGGTGGAGGCCTTCGCCCCCGAGCTGGTCATCAACTGCGTCACGCTCAGCCGCACCCTCGAGGCCTTCGACGCCGTGCTGCCGCACCTCCGGCCTGGCTGCATCATCTCGGACATCGCCTCGGTCAAGACCGGCCTGGCCGAATACTACGCCCGCTGCGGCTTCCCCTACGTCTCCACCCACCCCATGTTCGGCCCCACCTTCGCCAACCTCGGCAACCTGATGAACGAGAACGCCATCCTCATCTCCGAGGGCGACCACCTCGGTCGGGTATTTTTCAAGGACCTCTACGGCCGGCTCAAGCTGAACATCTTCGAATACACCTTCGACGAGCACGACCGCGTCGTGGCCCAGTCGCTCGGCATCCCCTTCGCCTCGACGTTCGTCTTCGTGGCCACGATGGAACATCAGGACGCGCCCGGCACCACCTTCCGGCGCCACATGAAGATCGCCCGCGGCGTACTCTCCGAAGACGACTACCTGCTCTCCGAGATCCTCTTCAACCCCCGCACGCCCGGTCAGATTGAGCGCATCCGCGAGGAGTTGGCCGAGCTACAACACATCATCGCCCGCCACGACACCGAAGCCATGCGCGCCTATCTCGCCCGCCTCCGCAAGCGCATCGAATGATCCGCCACGGGCACCACGGCAGACTCCCCTAATGGCCGCAGCCGCCTTTTTCCCGGAAGTAATTAGCATGTTTTCTGCTCGATCTGCAGACCATTCCATAAGGCGAGAGGCTATTTGAGGGAGGAGAGATTAACTCGTAAAGTTGTTAGTTAATAATACGCCTGAAATTATTAAGCCACAACTTTGCGAGTTAACGTTGAACACTTCAATATTAAGCCGTAACCTTGCGAGTTAATGTCGAACACTTCAATATTAAGCCGCAAACTTGCGAGTTAACGTCGAACACTTCGATATTAAGCCGCAAACTTGCGAGTTAATGTCGAACACTTCGATATTAAGCCACAAGCTTGCGAGTTAATATGTAGCGACACTTACGGACTCTCACAAAGCGGAAATAGGGGCTTGCCACCCTGAATCACTCCATACATTCAAAACAGCTTCTAAGCCCCACCATAGGCACGGCAGAAAAGACCTGCGGGGGCAGGTGCGCCGGCAGTCGCTGATTGGGTATCAGCCGCTCCCGGCCTATATTTGCGCACTCATTTTTACGGCATTTGCGCAGCATGTAGAGGATCATGCAGCGCCCTGCCACAAGTTTCACAACAACAGATTTCGCAACCGGATGAATTTGGCATTGATAGGGTATGGGAAGATGGGACACACCATCGAACGCCTCGCACCCACCCGGGGACACCGCATCGTCTCCCTCATCAACATCGACAACAGCGCCACCGCTTTCGCCTCCGACGCCTTTCGCCGGGCCGACGTGGCCATCGAGTTCACCGGCCCACAGACGGCCTTCGACAACATCACCCGCTGCATCGACGCGGGCCTACCCGTAGTAAGCGGATCCACCGGCTGGACAGCCCGCATGGACGAACTGAAGGAGCACTGCCTCGCGGCTGGGGGCGCCTTTTTTTATGCCTCCAACTTCAGCCTCGGCATGAACCTCTTCTTCGCCCTCAGCGACCGCCTGGCCGAGCTGATGAACGCCTATCCCGCTTACGACGTCCACATCACCGAGACGCACCACGTGCACAAGCTCGACGCCCCAAGTGGCACGGCCGTCACCCTGGCCGACGCCATCGTCCGTCGGATCGACCGCAAGGCGCGGTGGGTGCCCGGCCTCTCCGACCGGCCCGACGAACTCGGCGTAGAGTCCGTGCGCGAGGGCGAAGTACCCGGCACACACGAAGTCGTTTATGACTCCACCGCCGATACGATCCGGCTCATCCACGAGGCCAAGAATCGCGACGGCTTTGCGCTCGGTGCCCTCCTGGCGGCTGAGTTTATCGTCGGGCGAAAGGGCATCTTTGGTATGAATGATTTACTCCGGGCGAACGGTTAAGATTTCCGCCCACCCTACACACAATTAGAACAATGAAGAAGATTTCAAGAAGACAATGGATCGGCTTCGGCATCTGGGCCACGCTGTACGTCCTGTTTTGCATTTGGATGGAAAACCTCTGGCTCCTGCTCGGGGTTTTCGTTTTGGCTGACATATTCCTGACCCGGTTCATCCCCTGGGGCGCATGGAAGCGCACGAAAAACAAACACGTACGCGAGGTGTTGGAGTGGGTGGACGACATCCTCTTTGCGCTCATCGCCGTCTATTTCATCAACCTGTTCGTCTTTCAGAACTATCAGATCCCCACGGCATCGCTCGAGAAAACGCTCCTCGTCGGCGACTACCTTTTTGTCAGCAAACTGAGCTACGGCCCGCGTGTGCCCAACACGCCCATCTCCTTCCCGCTGGTGCAAAACACGATGCCAATCTTCAACTGCAAGTCCTACCTCGACTGGCCACATTGGGGCTACAAGCGGGTCAAAGGCCTGGGACATGTGCAGCGCAACGACATCGTTGTCTTCAACCTCCCTACGGGCGACACTGTGGCCCTGCTCCAGCAGAACCCGGATTACTACTGGCTGACGTATGAGAACGGACGCGACGTCGTCAATACCCGCCGCGACATCTTCGGCAAGATCGTCTACCGACCTGTCGATAAGCGTGAGAACTACGTCAAGCGCTGTGTGGGTCTGCCCGGCGATACGCTCATGATACGCGAGAATAAGCTCTACATCAACGGCCAATTGCAGAAAGATCCTGCCCGCATGCAGCTCTGTTACTTCGTCGAGACCGACGGCACACTCCTCACCGAGGAACAGTTCCGCAAAATGGACATCAGCCGCGAGGATCGCAAGTTCATCACCAACCCACAGACATCCGAAGATCAATACTATTACGAGTTCCTGCCCCACCTCGGCTTCACCGCCGTTAACGGACACTACAATCCCATCTATCGTCTCCCGCTGACCGCCGAGGCGTTGGCCATCCTCCGACGCATCCCCTCTGTGCGCACCATCAAAGTGGAGCCCGACCGCCTCGGTGGCCCCACCTTTCCCCCGGGCTACCGCACCGGCTGGACACGCGACAACTTCGGCCCCATCTGGATCCCACGCAAAGGCGCCACCATCGATCTCAACGAGCGCAACCTGGCTCTCTACAGCCGCTGCATCGTCAACTACGAAGGCAACCGCATGGAGCGTCGCTCGGATGGTACCCTCCTCATCAACGGCAAGCCAGCCACGACCTACACATTCAAGTACGACTACTACTGGATGATGGGCGACAATCGCCACAACAGCGCCGACAGCCGTTCGTGGGGCTTCGTTCCCGAAGATCACGTGATCGGTAAACCCCTCCTCATTTGGCTCTCCATCGACAAGGATCACAGCCTCTTCAACGGTGGCATCCGATGGAGCCGTATGTTCCGACGCGTCCGCTCGGATTGATTTGCCCCGTCTACACCTCGCCATGAAACGCCCACTCATCCACTGCGTTGTCGCGCTATTGGCCGCCGTGCTGATAGCCGTCACCGTAGGGCGTTTCTGGGTCGGGCGTTACACGGTAGCCACACGCGCCATGCAGCCCGCCCTCCGTCCGGGCGATCGCGTGGCGGTAGATAAGCGCGGCACCCCCGTTCGTCGCGGGGCCATCATCCTCTATCGCAGCCCCCGACCGCAGGATGGCGATGCCCTGCACTTCGGCCGTTGCGTGGGCCTGCCCGGCGACACTGTCACCGTCACCCCGGATGGCTACCTCATACACGGTCGTCTCTACCCCGCACCCGCAGACATCCTCGACACCTACCGCGTCCCGCGCGACCTCCGCCTCTCTCTCCTCAGCCTCCTCTTCTCCCTCGACATCCCCATCCGCCACCTGACCGACGACACGGCTCACTTCTGCCTCTGTCTCACCCACACGGAGGTCGGCCGCGTCCGCGAGCTCCTCCCCCGCATGCTCCTCCCCGTCCCGCCTCCCCACGAGATACCCCGGCTCCGGTTCATTCTCCCCGCGGCTCGCTCTTACTATGCCATTGACAGCCTCACCCTCCGCCTCTGCGGCGACGCCCTGCTCCGTGAGGCACAGAGCCGAGCCACTCTCCGCGCCGGTCGCCTCTATCTCGACGACCGTCCCACCCACAGCTATCGCTTCCGCCACGATCATTACTGGATTCTGGCTGACAATCCGGACGCAGCCATCGATTCTCGACACCTCGGTCCCATTCCCCGCACCGCCATTATCGGCACCGTCATTGGTAGGGATTGATCGAAAACACATCACAGAAACTCCGAAATCATCCCCCGAGGGTTCAGAAGTCTTTTGGGAAACTCTGATAACATCACGCTCGTCCCAGCAATATCCCCCCTCTTTCATCGTTGGAATGGCGTGTTTTTATAACGACCATCATGAACCTTCTGTATGAATCGCGACAGCAACTGAAATACGTTTTCATCTTCGTAGCCATCCTCATCGCGCTGGCCTCAGTGGCCGTCTCAGACTCCCTGATCAAGAAGCTCGCGCAGGAAGAGCGCACGCGCATGGAGATATGGACTGAGGCCTACCGCGTCCTGACGACCGAAGACACCGACCAAAACCTCATGGTCATCCTCCGCATTATTGAGGGTAACACCTCCATTCCCGTCATCCTCTGCGATGACCATGGGAACATCCTCAGCCACCGCAATATCACCGTTCCTGCTGAGGGCAACAGTGTCTTTCTTCGGAAAAAGGTGCGCGAATTTCAGGCCAGGCACACCCCTATCGTCGTCGAGATCAGCGACCACACACACCAATATCTCTTTTACGACGACTCCATCCTTCTCAAGCGGCTACTTATCTACCCCTACGTGCAGCTCTCCGTTGTTTTCGTCTTCATCCTCATCGCCTTCTTAGCCCTGGCCAGCACTAAACGCGCCGAGCAAAACAAGGTTTGGGTAGGACTAACCAAGGAGACCGCACACCAACTCGGCACACCTATCTCATCGCTCATTGCCTGGGTGGAATACCTCAAGACCAAAGATGTCGAAGCCACCTACCTCAACGAGATGGAGAAGGACGTAAAGCGGCTCGAAGTCATAGCCGACCGGTTCTCTAAGGTCGGTTCTGTCCCCACGCTCAAACTTCTCGATATCAACGAGGCGATACGCTCCTCCTGTAATTACATGAGCACACGCGTATCGGCCAAGGTCCGGATTGTCTATCAACCCGCCCCAGAACCACTCTATGTGCAGATGAACGAATCCCTATTCTCGTGGGTCATAGAGAATCTGACCAAGAACGCCGTCGATGCCATGGAGGGGCGTGGCATGATCACCATCACCACCGGCCGCCGTAAGCGACACATTTGGATTGACGTCACCGACACCGGAAAAGGCATCCCCAAGTCACGCTTTAAGACCGTCTTCAGCCCCGGATACACCACCAAAAAACGTGGTTGGGGTCTCGGACTCTCCCTCGTGCGACGCATCGTAGAGACATCTCCCGGCGGCCGCATTTATGTTCGCTCTTCCGAACCCGGTAAAGGCACCACCTTCCGCATAGAATTGGACCCCGCATCACAACCAAGCAACGGTTGACCGTTGCGCGGACGGTTCCCTCGACGATCAGGCCCAAGGACTTCTCGAATATGAGACTCCTTGGGCCTGATTGCTTTTGTACCGCGCCTTTCCTGCCTCTCAAATCCCCAAGAGGCCTCCAATTCCACCTCGCTCCATCTCTTCCTACTTCATCGCAGCACCAAAACGCGGCTCGTTTAGCTCTTCCCTCCGAAAAATAGTCCCGTTTCTTTCCATTTTCATTGTCCTATTTAACTTTGTAGTTAAACAACTCGATTGATTATGAAGATAGAGAAGAAAAACATGGAGCAAACCATCCTGAAAGCGGCAGAAGAACTGTTTATTGATCAGGGTTTCGTGAAGACGACGACAGTTCAAATCGCTAAGAAGGCAGGATGTAACTCGGCGATGGTACACTATTATTATCGGACTAAGGAGCTGCTCTTCGAGCGGATATATGGTGAGAAAATTAAGCTCATTTTTGAAAGCCTTACGGCCATCAGTGGTTCGGGGAAGTCCCTGGAGGAACGAATTGCAGAGATTATTGATGTGTATTTCGACTTCCTCAGCCAAAACCCGCGACTCCCTGCCTTTTTGCTCTACGAAGCGCGGCAATCGCCGGCCATCAATGAGCATATCACCAACCGACTGCGGGAGGCTTTGGGGAGCATTATTGCACCGATCGATGCGGAATTGCGCGCGGCAGCCTCCAATGGACAAATTCGTCCCATTCAGACCGTCGATTTGTTCATGTCGGTACTGACGTTGTGCCTCGGCACATTTCTGATCATACCCGTTTTCCGAAATGTGTGGGAAATGAGCGACGCGGAGTACTCGGAACTGATATGCCGTCGGCGGACGGAGATTAAAGAGACCATCCTTAGCCGATTGAAGCCATGACACGGACAGCTTATATCACGGTATCGAGGAGGCGTGCCTGTGCCGTGGCGATGGGAGCACTCCTCGCGGCGATGCAGCTCACGGCCCAGGATAGCCGGACGACTCTTTCGCTCGACAGTTGTCAAGCGTGGGCGGCGGAGCACCATCCTACGGCGAAACGATACGCTATCGCGGCGGAGAACGGGGATGCCTCGGCGAGTAATGCCGCAAAAGGGCGGCTGCCGCAGCTTACGCTGGCGGGACAAGCCTCGATCCAGTCGGCGACGACGCATGTCCCACTCACACTGCCCGGATTCGAGCCGCCGGAGGTAGCTAAAGATCAGTATCGAGTCTATGCCGAGGCGGTGCAACCGCTCACCGGACTCTTGACGGTGCGCGACAACGTGCGTTTGGCGCATGCTAACGCGGCGACAGAGCGCAGCCGGATCGATGTGGAGATGCATGCGCTGAAGGTGCGTGTAAACGCGCTCTTTTTCGGCATTCTGATGCTGGATGAGCAGGCGCGCGTGGCCGAGTTGATGACTGAAGACTTGCGGGTAGGGATCGCCCGGGCAGATACGGCTGCTGCATATGGGGTGATGCTCCGAAGTGCGGCCGATGCGCTGAGGGCTGAGCTGATGGTGGCCGAACAACGACTCACGGAGGTGAGGGCTACGCGCGAGAACTACGTCAGCGCGCTCGGTTTGCTGGTTGGAAGGGAGTTGGAGGGCGACGTGGCGCTCAGTCGGCCGACGGCATGGCGGACGGAGCCGTCGGGCGAGATCCGTCGGCCGGAACTGCGGTTGTTTGAAGCCCAAAAAGCGTCGATCGACGCCCATCGGCGGTTGTTGCATGACATAAACTTGCCGCATATCAGCCTTTTTGTGCAGGGAGGGTACGGTAGGCCGGCGCTGAACATGCTTGACAACAATTTTAAGCCCTATGCCGTGGGGGGGCTGCGGCTAAGTTGGAACATAGCAGGCCTATACACGCTGCGGAAACAGAAACGTCAGTTGGAATTAAATGCTCGCGCGGTGGATGTGCAGCATGAAACGTTCTTACTGGAGACAAAATTGACGCTGAATAAACATGCCTCGGAGATGGAGAAGCTGCGCCGACTGATGGCGTCGGATGCGGAGGTGATTCGGCTCCGAGAACGGGTGAAGGAGAGCACTCGAAACCAGTTGCAGTTCGGAACGGCGACGGCGAACGACTATATCTTGCATGTGAATGCGGAAAATCGGGCGCGGCTCGGCCTTGCACAGCATGAATTGCAGCTGCTCTGGGAAGCGTATAACTATCAAATGACGTTAGGAGAGTAGTTCTTACCGCGGCGATATCTTCTTTTCTTGGCTTGACCCAAGAAAAGAAGCAAAAGAAGCTCAAGGTCTCTGCCGAGGCCTGGGAAGCTGGCCGGGTACGGCGCATTTTTTCATCATAGAGGAGCCTTCTGCCCTACATCTACCCCTTACTACCGCGACAGAGTCGCATAACCACTTATACCTATTGATATGAAGAGATATTTTTCCCTCTTCCCGGCCTTGGCACTGATGTGCATGGCGGGAGGATGCAAGAGCGAACAAACGTTTGACGCTTCCGGCGCCTTTGAAGCGGAAGAAACGGTCGTCTCGTCCCAGTCGCAGGGCGTTATACTGCGTCTCGACGTGGAGGAAGGGGCTGTGATCGACAGTGGAGCGACCGTCGGTTGCGTGGATACGACTGACCTCTCCCTGACGAGGGAGCAACTCGTCGCCCGCATCGAGGCCCTGACGGCCAGAAGGCCCGAGACGGCTGTGCAGCTGGCTGCCCTGGAGGAACAACTGGCTACGGCCGTCCGCGAACGGGAGCGCGTGGCCCATTTAGTGGCCGGCGACGCCGCGACGGGCAAGCAACTGGACGATGCAACGGCACAAGTGGCCGTGCTTCAGAGGCAAATCGCCGCACAAAGGTCCACCCTGCGCACGTCCGTCGACGGCATCGACAAAGAAGCCCGCGCCCTGGCCGTGCAAGTGGAGCAAATGGACGACCGACTGCGCCGGTGTCACATCGTGAACCCCACGCGTGGAACCGTGATGACTCGCTACGTCCGCGCCAACGAGATGACTGCACCTGGGCAGCCCCTTTATCGCATCGCCGACCTCTCGCACATGACACTGCGCGTCTATATCACCGGCGATCAGCTCTCGCAAGTCCGATTGGGTCAGCGGGTGAACGTCTTTACCGACTCCGGCGATCGACATGAGCCTATGCATCGCGACGAGGGCGTCATCTTTTGGATTAGCGACCGCGCGGAATTTACGCCGAAGACCATCCGCACACGAGATGAGCGCGCCGATTTGGTGTACGCCGTCAAGGTGCGTGTGCAGAACCCCGAGGGGCGCTACAAGATGGGCATGTATGGCGAAATCACCTTCCAATAATTCCCGGCGATGGACCTCATTGCAACAGAAGGCATCGAAAAGCGCTTCGGGCAGCTGACGGCACTCCGAGACATCTCCCTCCGCGTCCGCCGCGGGGAGCTCTACGGACTAATTGGCCCCGACGGCGCGGGCAAGACGACCTTCTTTCGGATTTTGACGACCCTCATGCTCCCGGACGGCGGACGCGCCACGGTGGATGGCCTCAACATTGCCACGGATTACCGTCGCATCCGTGCGGCAGTCGGCTACATGCCCGGCCGGTTCTCACTCTATCCAGATTTAACCGTCAAAGAGAATCTGGAATTCTTTGCCACCCTGTTTGGGACACGTCTCGAAGACAATTACGACCTCATCCGCGACATTTATGTCCAGATCGAGCCGTTCCGCAGCCGACGCGCAGGCCGTTTATCTGGGGGCATGAAGCAAAAATTGGCCCTCTGTTGTGCATTGATCCACCGTCCGCGGGTGCTTTTTTTAGACGAACCTACGACGGGTGTCGATGTCGTTTCGCGACACGAGTTCTGGGACATGTTGAGTGGCCTCAAGCGGCAAGGGATCACGATGCTTGTTTCAACGCCTTACATGGACGAGGCCGTGCGCTGTGATCGTATCGCTTTGATCCAGTCCGGCCGGCTGCTGAGCATAGACACACCCGGTGGGATCATCGAAAATTATCCCGACGCCCTGTTCGAAGTACGAGCCGAGAACATGCGGCAGCTGACGGACGAGATCCGCAAGAGATGCAGTCCCCAAAGTTGCTTCGCCTTCGGGCGCTCGCTCCATGTATCCTTCAGCCGCGACGACGCCGAGGCCCCCCATCGGATGAGAGCCGCCCTCACGGCTGCGGGCTGCACTAACCTCGAGATAGCGCCCATCACCCCCAGCATCGAAGACTGCTTTATCCAACAAATGAGATAGTCTGATGAAAAAAGTAGGGAGTCTATCCGCTCACGGGCTTCTTTTCTTCCTCTTTTCTTGCCTTGATGCAAGAAAAGGCCCTCTGCCGAGGGCGGGGAAGTCTGCCGGGTACATTAAGATCCTCTGAAAGTCCCGAAAAACTTGGCTGGCATCCCTGATGCCTTGATTTTCTTTTGGTTCTTTTCTTGCATTAAAGCA
>CALHPT010000128.1 GCA_938036405.1 uncultured Tannerella sp. | reverse complement strand
GCCGCGAGGATTACATCATCTGGGACGAGCTCAACCACGCTTCCATCATCGAAGGCATCCGCCTCTCTTACTCCCGCAAACTGAAATACAAGCACAACGACATGGCTTCCCTCGAACGTCAGCTCCAGAAATGTGAGCCGGACAAGGTGAAGCTTATTGTTATGGACGGTGTCTTCAGTATGGAGGGCGACATCGCCAACCTGCCCGAGATCATCCGCTTGGCCAAACAGTACAACGCCAATGTGATGGTCGATGAGGCGCACGGTATCGGCGTATTGGGCAAATGCGGACGCGGCACATGCGATCATTTCGGTGTATCGCCCGACGTGGATCTGATCATGGGCACCTTCAGCAAATCGCTCGCCTCCATCGGCGGATTCATCGCCGCAGATAGCGACACGATCAACTACCTCCGCCATCATGCGCGTACGTATATATTCAGCGCCAGCTGCACCCCCGCCTCCGTCGCCGCTGCCAACGCAGCGCTCGACATCATGATCACCGAGCCCGAACACATGGAGCGCCTTTGGGAACTGACGCATTACGCCCTCGATGGATTCCGCCAAATGGGCTGCGAGATCGGTCACACTTCCACCCCGATCATCCCCCTCTTCATCCGCGACAACGACCAGACCTTCCTCATCGTGAAAGAGCTGTTCGAAGCCGGCATATTCGTCAACCCCGTCGTTTCGCCGGCCGTAGCCTCGCAAGACACCCTGATCCGCTTCTCCCTCATGGCCACCCACACCCGCGCGCAGCTGGATTACGCGCTGGAGACTATCCGTAAAATATTCAAGCAGCACGGGCTGATCCCCTAACCCGTCCGCTCTATTTCCCTTTTTCGAACAATGAATTTCGTACAGAACGCGGAAAGAGGCTGCCTGGAATGCAAAGGATGTCGTGAAGCGTCAGGAAACAAACTTTCGGTCTACGACTGGCTGTGCGACGTGCCTGATGCAGATCACGCGACGTCTTATGTGGAGGTGCAATTCAAGAATACACGCAAGGAATACTTTCTGAACGAAGACCGTATCCCGCTCGAAAAAGGCGACATGGTGGCCGTTGAGGCCAGTCCGGGGCACGACATAGGCATGGTCACATTGACCGGCAGACTCGTGCTCTTCCAATTGTGGAAACACAGCACCCGACGGAGCACCGTCAACAAAAAGATCTATCGCATTGCCCGACCTTACGACTTGGAGCGCTGGGAAGAAGCCAAGGCGCGAGAACATGAAACCATGATCCGATCTCGTCAGATCGCCGCCGAACTGGGTCTGGATATGAAGATCGGAGACGTGGAGTTTCAGGGCGACGGTAACAAGGCCATCTTCTACTACATCGCTGAGGGGCGCGTCGATTTCCGCCAGCTGATCCGTGTGTTGGCAGAGAACTTCCATGTGCGCATTGAGATGAAACAGATCGGCGCCAGGCAAGAGGCCGGGCGTATCGGCGGCATCGGACCCTGCGGACGCGAACTCTGCTGTGCATCGTGGATATCGCACTTCACCTCCGTCTCTACCGAGGCCGCACGCCTGCAAGACATCTCGATGAATCCGCAGAAGCTGGCCGGGCAGTGTGGCAAGCTGAAATGTTGCCTCAATTACGAGGCCGACATGTATGTGGACGCTCGCAAGGGCATGCCCTCGCGCAAGATCGTGCTGGAGACGAAGGACAAAACCTACTACTACTTCAAAACCGACCTCTTCAAGCGCGAAATCACCTATTCGACGGACAAGGCGACCGCCAAAGACCTCGTGACCCTCACGGCCAAGCAAGCCTTTGACGTGATCAACATGAACCAAAAAGGCATCAAGCCCGACACGCTGCTACCCGAAGCGAAGGAGGCACAGACGAAGAAGTCGGACTCGCACGACATCCTTGACGACAACCTGAATCGCTTCGATTCCGTCCGGAAAAAGAAAAAGAAGAAGCGCCCCGCCGCCGCAGACGCAAACCCCAAAGCCGCCGCGAACGGTCAGCCCAAACGTACCCCCAAGCCCGCTGCAGCCGACGCATCGCAGGCCGCCAAAGAGGCTGCCCCGAAACCCAGACGTCGCGAGCGAAAAGGCAAGACCCCCAAACCCACTCCCACCGATGGCCCGTCGCCAGAGTAACCGATTGCGCAGCGTCGTACGCGCCCTGCTCCCCGCAGCCCTCGCGCTCCTCCTCGTCGCCTGCACCGACACCGCCCGCTACGATCATTATCAGCCAGTCGAGAAGCCCTGGGTGAAGGATCGCGTGTACTACTTCACGTACGACATCGACGACAACACCGTGCCCTACGATCTCACCCTCGAGATCCGCAACAACAACCTCTACCCCTACCAAAACCTCTGGCTTCTGCTCTCCGAAGAGCCCCCCGTCGGCCCCATGACACGCGACACCGTTGAGTGCACTCTGGCCGATAACTATGGCGTTTGGCTCGGCTCCGGGATCTCCGTCTACCACCTCAGCGTCCCCCTCCGCACGCGCTACCGCTTCCCCCACAAAGGGCAATACACCATCGGAGTCCGTCAAGGCATGCGCGATGAGAACCTGAGCGGTATCGAGGCCATCGGTCTGCGCATCGAAGCCTCGCACTGACCTTCGTAGGTGTACGGAGATCACAACCGCGAACGGTAGGATGGTTCGTAGGTGTACGGAGATCACAACCGCGAACGGTAGGATGGTTCGTAGGTGTAC
>CALHPT010000127.1 GCA_938036405.1 uncultured Tannerella sp. | reverse complement strand
GTTCGGATTGAAGCCGCTGATGCTGGTCGGACAGAAGGCTTCCACGCCGCCGTCGTCCATGAGCAGGCAGAGGAAGAACAACTTGTCGCTGCCGATCTCGCCCCCGAAGAGTCCGACGCAGCGACCCGTGATTCCCTCCAGCACATAGGTGCGATTCTCAACGGCGCCGAAGGGCTTCTGCACGTCGAGGAAGACGCGCCCCTGAGCGATGCGGGCCGTGATGGGATCTTCGGGGCACTCGACGGACTGCGGCAGGCGGCTCGTGGGCAGCGGCTGCGTGATGTCGAGGACGGAGCCTTCGCCCTTGTTGACGATGCCGGGCGTGACGAGCGAGCCGTCGTCGGTGGAGAGCTGCGGGCGGTAGATGATCTGTCGGCCGTTGTTGTCCACGATGATAATCTCAAGGTTCATCATGCCGCCACTGCTCTGACAGCGGACGAAGAAGGGCGTGCCCGACTCGCTCTTGTAGAGGATCGGGCCATAGACGTCGGCGTCGGGGTCGATGAGGCGTTCGACGGGCAGGTCGTTGACGGCTACGGAGGCGTTTGGGTCGCGGGGAATGACGAGGTAGAGCTCATTGTCGGTCGCGCTCTCTTCGCCTTCTTCGTCCTTGCGGCTGATGCAGCTGATGTCGTCGGGCAGGCCGTAGCGCTGCTTCAGGTTGGCGAAGGCGGGCGTCTGTTTGAAGTCTTCAAACGAGGCGCCGTAGCCCACGAAGGCGACGGCCACGATGTCGGTTTCTCCCCAAGGGAGTTCGGAGGAGTCCATCGATCCGGAGCTTTGTGCGTTGCTGCGGTTGCAGCCCGTGGCGGTGAGGGCGAGTAGCCCGAATAGGAGGGTGAGGAGAGAGGTTTTCATATCTGTGATGTGTGAGGGGGTTAGTCGGTTACGAGACTGGGGGCAGGGATATCGTTGCTGCGGACGAGGCTGTAGCGTGCGGGGGAGCCCTTCTCGGTGGCGAAGGGAAGGGGGCCACTGAGGACGACGAGGTCGTAGCTGCGACTTCCGTCTTTGTAGGTAAGGCGGAAGGAGCCGCGCTCGGTGGCGGGCTGGGGACGGGCGTTTTCGTACGCTTCCTCGTCGCCGACGGGCGGGTAGTCGAAGCGGGTGAGCATGGTGTAGCTGTACTCGTAGACCTCGTTTTCGTAATCCATTTTGATGGGCCGGAGGCGGCCGGTGTAGGTGTGGACGAGTTCGCTTTCGGCGATGCCGAGGGTGAACAGGAAGGTCCAATCGGGATAGATGACGAGTTGTTGTTCCAGGACGACGCCGGTGCCGCCGGAGGAGTAGCTGTAAAGCGCGGAGAAGGGTCGGATGCAGGGCTCGATCTCGTGCTCGCGGCCTTCACGATCGATGGCGAAGATGGTGCCGTAATCGGCAAAGCCATACTCGTTCATGACGGGGCCTTCGCGGAAGCGCGTGATGTCCTTCAGACCGGGCAAGCGGCCGGAGGAGGTGAAGCAGAGTGTACGCCCGTAGGCCTCGTGCCCGAGGCTTTTGTAGGAGAGGAGCTCCACGCCGCCATCGTCCATGAGCATGCAGAGGAAGGGGTTGGTGTCTTGGCCGATGTCGCCGACGAAGAGCCCGACGCAGCGGCCCGTGAGGCCTTCGACGAATTGGGTGCGCTCGGGCCAACCGAGTACGTCTGTTTTGGCGATGAGGCGGACGCGTCCGTCTACGATCTCGGCTCGGACAGGGTCTTCCGGCCGGTCGACGGATTGGGAGACTTTCGGCGCGGCGTTGTCGGCGAGTGGGGCGTTTTCGGCTTTGGCCTGCTTTTGTGTGCAGGAGGTGCCGCCGATGATCAGTAGGGAGAAAAGTAGGGCAAGGGTGATAGGGGTTCTCATAATGTTCAGCTTTTAATTGTCAAGGATTATCCGGGCACCCGCCTTCACGAGTATTTGGACAACCAATAATCATTGAAAAAGGGGGCATGTGGCCGGGTTAGCAGTCTACGCCCTTGGAGCCGCAGAGGATGCGGCTTTCTATCCAGCCTGTGATGCCTAAATGGGTGGTGCGGATTTTGACCCAGCCTTTGCGGATTTCGAGGACTTTCCACCAGATATCGGAGCTATTGTCCATGGCTTGGTCGAAGGTGGCGACGCGGCGTGAGGCGCGGGTCGGCTCGGCGTAAATGTAGTTGGGGCGGACGGGGCCTGCGGGGAGGACGTAGAGGGCTGTGCTGCGTACCCAAGCGCTACCCTCGGATGAGCCCGCTCCCAGTAAGTTATTGCCGTAGTCGACGTAAGCCCAGTCGTTTTCTGCGCGCTTGACCCGCAAGTCGTAATCGAGATCGTGGGTGCCGAGATGGCGGACAACTTTGCCGTCGGGGGTGTCGTAGAGGTCGACGGGTTCGCTGCGAGTGTCTCCCTGCGGCATGAAGAGTGCGAGGAAGTCGCAGGTGGTGGGTTGGTTGGCCGAGGGCTGTCGGTAGCGCTCGGCGGCGCCCACAGTGGTGAATCCGCCCAGACCGTTCCAGCGGAGGGTAAGGGGGGCAGGGCCGCCGTTCCACCAGCTTTTCATGTGGATGTCTTTGCCTTCGCGGGGCAGTTGGACGATGAGTTCCCCGAGGAGCTCGTGGAAATCTTCGAAGGGCGGCCGGACGAGGGGCGTCATGAGTCCGGTGGCAGGGTTGTAGTCGTAGAAGATGAGAAAGTAGGTGCCGATGTCGCTGTAGTGGCAGACGGCGACGAGGCGGTGGTCGGTGTCGGTGCGCCAGTAGCAGACCTCTAAGGTTTGGTTGGGGTCTATGTTGCCTTCGGTGGTGTAGACGGCGCGGAGGTAGCCGTGGGGGCGGTCGATGAGGCAGGTGAACCGATCGCCTTGGGGGAGCTTGGGTTGGCGGCCGTCGAGCTTGGCGATGGTGGCACTGAAGAGCGCATCCCCCTCCTGGTCGGCGCTGGCAAAGGCGCGGGTGAAGTCGGCGATCGTGGGCCGCTTGCCGGGCTGGGTGTGTACGCGTAAGGCGTGGGTGCCCCATTGTTTATAGCCGTCGCCCTGTGCTTGGGCGGCGGGGATGAGGGCCAGGAGGGCCAGGAGGAGGGCGAGTGAGGGGCGCAGGGAGCGCGTCGGGTAGAGATTCGTTTTCATATCTGTTGAGGAGTCGTTAGAGAAAGATTTATTGCACGAAGTCGGAAGAGGCAAAGCGTGATTCGACCCATCCGGTGACGTGTGTGCGGAGGTGGCGCACTTTCAGCCATCCTTCGCGGGCGTCCAAGAGCTGCCAAGGGAATGGACGGAATTGGGAGTCATCGACGTATTCGTTTTTGATGGTTTGAAGGGGGCGCGAGGTGCGGGTGGGCTCGGCGAAGAGGGTCATGGCGACGCTTTCGTGTCTGGAGCGTAACAAGACGTAGAGCGAGGAACAGTCTACCCAAGCGTGATCGTATGATGGTTCGACAGTGGGATCCTCAGACATTTGAGCGTAATGGATGTACGCCCTTCCCGTCTGCACCTTTTCCACGGTGATGTCGTAACAGAAGTCGCCGGGTGTGATGGGATGGGTGGCGGAGCCGCTGGGCCCGTTATAGCGCGGAATGGCTTCGTCGGATTTTCCGAAGTGCACATTGAAAGGGGTCGGGTATTCGTCGGAGTCTCCGAAGCGAGTCTTGAATGTGGCCGGGAACTGGCCGTTTTGATAAAGACCGGCCCCAGGCTGCCGATAGCGTTCGGCGGCGCCGACCAGGGTGAATCCGCCCAGTCCGTCCCAGCGGAGGGTGAGGGGGGCGGGGGCGCTTCGGTCTGACCAGCCTTCCATGTGGATGTCTTTGCCCTTGCGGGGAAGTTGGACGATGAACTCTCGGACGTCGTCATGGAGGTCTTTGAAGGGTGGCTTGGAGAGAGGCGTCATGAGTCCGGTGGTGGGGTTGTAGTCGTAAAAAACGAGGAGGAGGTTGCCCATGTAGGTGTTGCCATTGACGGCCACTAAGCAGTGGCCCGCGTCGGTGCGCCAGTAGCACATCTCCATCGTCGGGTAGTCGGTCCGATTGCAGGTATTCTCATGGAAGCTGTATTTCAGATAGCCGCTGGGGGCGTCGATGAGGTATTCCAATGTGCAGCTCTTCGGCTGTGGTGCCTTGCCGTCGAGCTTGGCCAGGACGGCGGTGTTGAGCGGGGTGGGGTATTGCTTCGTGAAGGCGCGGGCGAAGTCGGCGATCGTGGGCCGCTTGCCGGGCTGGGTGTGTACGCGTAAGGCGTGGGTGCCCCATTGTTTATAGCCGTCGCCCTGAGCTTGGGCGGCGGGGATGATGGCGAGGAGGGCCAGGAGGAGGGCGAGAATGAGTGGAGAGTTTTTTGTTTTCATATCTGTGAGAATTATCGATGGTCAATTATCAACCCCAAATGGGTCAATGGCCGATTGGGGATTATCGAAGATCTTGGATGTCCGACTCCCGCCAGCCGCCGTTGCCCTCGGACGACTCCCAGGGGTAGGGGCGCTTTGAGCCATGCTCTTGATCCCAGCGGAGGAGGTCGTAGTTGATACGTTCCAAGGGGGAGAGATCGTCTTGCTTCACGTCGCGCTTCTTCATGCGCTGATACCAGCGCTGGCGCTCTATCTCCCTCACCGGGTAAGAGAAGCGAGCGCCGTAGCGGGCGGTCAGCTCGAAGGAGAGGAGCCTGGCTTCCTCGAAGCAGAATTGCTGCATGATGCCGTAGGTCAGGATGCGCGTGCTGGGGAAGGGGTATTCGCCGGGCACGCTCTCGGTCTCGAAGTAGCGGCGGATGGTGCAGAGTGAGGCCACGGTGTCGCCGTCCACCCAGCGGTCGCCCCGGCGCGTGGCACGGCGGATGATGAGGGCGTCGCACTTATTCAGCCCTCTCGAAACGCTGCCTTTGAAGACATGGTAAGCCGATCCGTCGGGCAGCAGGATGACGTTCACCGGGTCGCCTCCTTCGCGGGCGAAGGTGTAGGCCACTTCGCCGCCGCCGGCGGTGAGTCCGCTGACGGTCTGACGGTCGGGCGAGAAGCGGATCGTGCGACCCTCATCGGTGCGGTATTCGCCCGAGAGGTAGTAGTAAGCCATGTGTCGCTCCACGGTGCGGATCAGCTCCTCGTAGGGCCGATAGGCGTCGCCTGCGCTCGCAGGCCGTGGGGCGATGATCTCGAGGGCGGCGCAGGCGCGTCCCCGCTCGTCACGGGCGACGAGGTAGGCCGTGCCGTCGAAGCTCTCGAAGCGGATGGCGTCGCCCGAGTGGGCGTTCTTGAAGGCGCGTCCGCGTCCCTCGATACGGTAGGCGCCGTCCTGGCCGTCGGGGACAAGCTGGAAGCTGACCTCGGCCTCGCGTTTACGACAAGAGATGCCGCGGAACCGGAGCGCTCCGCCGTCCGTCCGACTGACCACGAAGGCGTAGTAGCCGTCGCTCCAGATGTGGGCCGTGGGGTCGATGCGGACGGCAGTGGGCTCGGGTGTGCGGTGTGTGCCTGCGGTGTTCTCGTTCCCGTCGTCGCATCGGGCGATGGCGAAGAGGAGAATGGACAGGGAGATGAGCAGATAGTGTGTCATGATTTTTTTTGTGTGTGGTGTGATGGCTATTCTTCCATGATTCCGGCCGTGACGGATCATGGAGATACAGGCTCCCGGCTACCTCAACGCTAGCGCTCGGGCTCCGGAGCTTTACCCTGCAGCCCCATGAGGAGCAGCAGCGGGATGAGGGTCTTATTCATCTCCTCCACCCGGCGGATCATCGCAATGTTGAGCGCGTCCAGCTCGGTGAGGCGGTCGGAGACGTCGTCGGCCTCGGGGTGATACCAGTCTTTCGACTCGAAATGCTTCTGGATCTTGCCGTCCTTCGAGAAACGCAGCCCGCGGCGGGCGTAGATCTCGTTGCGCATCATCCTGAGGTCTTCGTCGGAGAATCGGAACAGCTGTCCCATCGTCAGGGCTTGCAGGGCGGCGCAGGGGAAGTCGCCCGGCACCAAGCTGTCCAGCTCCGAGAGGTAGCGTGTGCGCTGAGCATTGCGGATGATCACTTCGCCGTCTTTGTCCCATTCATCCTCCTTCATCGTAGTCTTGCGAACGGTCAGCCCGTCGTCCGTCTTCTTCACCAGGTAGGCCGATCCGTCGGGCAGGATGACGACGTTCGTCGGCGTGTGATACTCCTCGCCGAAGGTGTATCGCACCGCCTCGCCGTCCGCCGTCAGCCCCTTGACCTTGCGGTTCTGAGGCGTCATGATGGGCGAGGGGAAGAAGGTGATCGTGCGTCCCTCCTTGTCGGAGTATTCGCCAGCCAGATAATAGTTCGTGAGGTCGGCCTCGATCTCCTTGCGGAGGTCTTTGATGGGCGCCAGCACATAGAACGGCACGCTCTTCTCATCGTAGACGACGAGGTACATCTCGTAGCCGTAGGGCCTGAGGCGGACAATGTTGCCCGGCTCGCCCAGGATAGGGATGTCGCTCCGGCCCGGAGCCGGTTGCAGGCGGTAGAAGTCGCCGCCCTCGGGCTTGAGGGCGAAGGCATACCCACCCTCATAGAGGGATCCGCCCTCGAAGAGGAGCAGTCCGCCCGTGCCCCGTCGTACGGTGTAGGAGGAGAAGCCGTCGCTCCAGGTGCGTCGCGTGAGATCATGTTTACCAGTTTGCGCGCCGATAGGTGTCGCGTTCATGCCCATCAGCCCGAAGAGGAGGGCCGTGAGGCATACGGAAAGATACTTGATCGTTTTCATCTTGTGTGTGTATAAAAGGGGTGATTACTGGTCGTAAAGGTCCGCATAGTTGCGGATAATTGCCAGCCGCGTTAGGTATCCGAGCCGTAGAGATCCATATACTCGAAGATGATGCGTTTGGCCTCGTCGTTCATGTCGTCCTTGAGCGTGGTGTTGCGGCGTACGGCGTCGGTCAGCCGGTAGACTTCGCCCCAGTCGCTGTCGAAGGCTATTTGTGCCTCGATGAGGGCGCAGATGATGTTCACTGTGTAGCTGTCCGGGTGCATTTGCCGTGCCCGACGCGCCATGCGGGCTGCCTCTTCGACGTTGAAATAGTTATCCATCGCCTTGAGGTAAGCGGCCGAGAGCAGCAGGTCGCCCGGGCGCTTCTGGTAGAGATCTTTCTCCCGTTTGCAGATGCCTTGGCGCTTGAGGTAGCTGAGGAAGAGTTGGTAGCTGTTCTTGCCCTCGAAAGCCCATCCGATCTTGTTGATGATGGCCATCTTGACGGCCACGGGATTGTCGGGTGCGGCCAGATAGGCCCACGTCTCGTCGGAGGGTGTTCTGCCCTGCACGATCTGCGCCACGATAGGCTCGTCGGCATAAGCCTGATGGAAATCGGTCGAGGTGAGCGGCGAGTCGGCCGCGGCGCGCTGTGCGCAGAAACAGATCAGTGCGATCAAGCATGCGATGATGCGGTGCGTAGTTTTCATTGTGTGTGATGTTTTTGATAAGTGTGATGTGAATAAAACAATCATAAGGGAAAAGAGTTGCCCCTTCAGGGCGTCGCACGGTGAGGACGCCCCGAGGGGGGGACAGGGTGGGCTATCATTCGGCCTCGAAAGACGTGGTGCCTTTGACCCACTTCAGCACCTCGGGCTTGGCCCGGCGGTCAGACGGTTCGTAGAGACGGATGTCGTAGCCTACGCGGGGCAGCTCCACGATGCGTCCGTCGATGCCACGCTCGAGTCCACGGCGTACGGGCAGCGGCGTGATGGGGTTCATCCGGTGCGTCATGGGGTCGTAGTCGTAGAAGGCCAGCAGACCTTCCTTGTCGCTACTGTAGAGGTCGACCATGCTCACGGCCACCATTCGATGACCCTTCGGGAGGGTCCAGTAGCAGAGCTCGAGCCACGCGCCGCCGTCCATCGCGTAGCGATACTTGAGGTAGCCGTGGGGCGCGTCAAAGATGAAGGTGTTCGGGTCCTTGCGCGTGTTGTTCGGGTCGTTCAGCCGGGCCACGATGGCGTCGGTGAGGTCTGAGGGATAGGCACGGGCGAAGGCGCGGGCAAAGTCGGCCAGACCAGCCGCACGGTCGCCCGAGATCTTTACGGTGAGGGGTTGGCCTTCCCACATTTCGCGGATAGCCGTCAGGTCGGATTCGCTCTCTTGCGCCTGAGCGGCGGGAGCGATGCAGAAGAGCCCTACGGCGAGGGCCAAGAGGATTCCTAAGAGGTTACGTTTCGAGTTCATGAGTTTGTGTGGTGTTGTAGAGAGAGGGCGGGCGGGGGAGGAACGGGTTGCCGCCCTTCCCGCGACCGCTCCCTCTCTGGGGTTTTGAATACCGGTGTTACGGTGTGCGTGACTGATTAGTTGAGCAGCTTAAAGAAGACGAGCGCGGCCACCCGGGTCGGGTCGACATTGCTATAGCTGCCGATGCTGGAACGAGAGGCGTTGTAGATCGTGCCGTTCTTGATCTCGCCGATGCTCTGGCCGCTGCGGTTGTAGACGGTGCCGCTGCGCACTTCGCCGACGCTGGAGCCGCCGCGGTAGATGCTGTTGCCGCGGATCTCGCCGACGCTGGATCCGCCGCGATTGTAGAGCGTGTTGCCGCGGAACTGGCCGATCTGGCTGTTCGAGCCGTTGTAGACGTTGCCGTCGGACTTAACGACGTAGGCCACGGAGCCGCTGAGGCGGATGTCCTGCGCTGCGGCGGGGTTAATGACTGCCATCAGCCCCAGCATGGCCAGGGCGAGGATGAGGGTGAATGCTTTTGTTTTCATCTTGTTTTTGGGGTTTATGATGTTAATATGTTGGGGGGCTGCGCCCCGGTGAATTGTTGGTTTGTTGGGGGGCTGCGGCCCGTTGGTTTGTTGGTGCGGGTACCCGTGTAGGGGCGTATTGCATACGCCCTACCGGGTGCCCCGGCACGGGGCAAATACACGTCCCCGGGTATGTTCATTCATCCCTTGCGGGATGTTTGTAGGGCGTATTCAATACGCCCCGGGGTTTCGCCCTGGGCTATGGTCCGGCGGCCCTACAGGCCGCTCCGGGTACGTGCATTCGCCCCGATGGGGCGTTGAGGTGTTGGGGCCTGCGGCCTGTTGGTTTGTTGGGGCGTGTATCCGGTCTAACGTCTAAACGCCTAAACATCTCAACGGGGCGCAGCCCCAACAATTAAACGCCTAAACATCTCAACGGGGCGCAGCCCCAACAATTAAACACCTACCGAACCACCACCTTCTCGGTCAGCGGGCCGACCTTGATGATGTAGGTGCCGAGGGGGAGGGTGACGGACGTGTCGCCGGCGGGGGCTTGCCAGGTGCGATAGAGGGTGCCGGCGAGGGTGTAGACCTGCACCGCCTCGGGCGTCGGGAGGGAGAGGTAGAGCGTCGGGCCGACGGTGTAGACCTTTGCTTGCGGGGCGTAGGGCACGGTGTTGGCGACAGTCGAGAGGACGTTCACCTCGCAGCGGGCGACGATGCCACTGCCGTCGGAGGTGGCGGCGGTGATCACAGCCTTACCCTTGCCGACGATGGTCACGAGGGCGTAGTCGTCGGCATCGGGGGCGAAGCGCAGCTGGGGCAGCGGGCCCGACAGCGTCGGGGTGAAGACTTGCACGGTGGCCACGGAGGCGTTGGAGCTCATCCAGAGGAGACCCTTGTTGCGCGCGTTGTCCGGCGAGACGATGGCGGAGATGAGCGCCGTGGAGAGGTCGCCGTTGACGGTGAGCGTGGCGGGGTCGAGCGTGACGTTAGAGACTTTCACTGGCCCGGCGGGGATGACGCTGCCGTCGTTGCCTTGCTGATGGATGGCCACTTTCAGCTCGTCCATGCCTTGCTCGGTGCGGACGGTGATCGTGCCGTGGCGCATCTCCTTGGACGGGTTGGCGGCGACGGTGAACGTGAACGAGCCATTGCCGCGGCCAACGGCTCGATCGAGCTTGATCCAGTCCTCGGTCGTGGAGCCGGCCCAGAGGCGACTCGTCGCGACGCTGATCGAGCTACCGGCGCCGTCCGTCGGGCCGACGGTGATCTCTTCGGGGTTCAGCGCCAGGTCGTAGTCGTATTCTTCGGGAGGGGTGCTGCCGGGGCTGGGCGTGGGCTTGCGTTGGCCGGCGCGCTGGGTGAGGGTGAAGGTGCGTTCGGCTTTGCCGTCGTCGCTCTTGACGGTGAGCTTGCCCGTGCGTTCGGCGCCGGACTCATTGCGGTCGAAGCGGACGATGACGAGGCGCGTGCCCGAGCCACGTGTGGCGTCGGGGTGCATCCATTCGGGGCTGCCGCTGATCGTCCATCCCTTGCCGGCATAGACGTTGAAGCCGACCGTGCCGCCGCTGCCGCCCATAGTTATGGCTGCGGGGTTGAGGGATATTCCGGTGGCGGCCACGGGTGGCTCCACGGCCTTCGCGGCTTCCTGCGTGACGAGGATGCGGCGGGTGATGGGGGCGCGGCTGCCTATCCGTCTCCTGGACGAGACCACCTCAATCGTTGCGCCGCGCTTCTTGGTGCTGGTGTTGGGGGTGACTTCCACGACGATCGTGCCCGTCTTGACGTCGGTCGTGAGCTTCATCCAGCTTGCGGAGGCGTCGCTGGACTTGGTGTCCCAACCGTAGTCGCTCTTGACGTTGACCGTTTGCTTGCCGCCGCTGGTGGGGAAGGTGAGCATATTGGGGCTGAGCGTCAGCGTCGGCTTGGGCTTCTCCGGCTCCGGCTTGGTGCCCGTGCCCTCCTGCGTCACCTTGAGCATGACGTTGCCTTTATCGGTATGGAAGATGATTTCCCCCATCCGTTCGGCGCCGGTGTTCTTTTGGATGTTGAAGGCGCAGACGCGGCTCTTTTCGTCAGAGGTAGCGGAGGAAGGTACTCGCTCCATCCAGCTGGGTACCGTCACCTTGTTCAACTCAAACGCCTGATTACAGCTGAGCTTTACCTCCTTCTTGCCTCCGTCCGTTTCCACCTTTAGCTCCTTCGGCTCGAGGGTGAAGACAGCCTTCTCCGGCTTAGGCTTTGTGCCTGCGGCTGCCTGCGTCACCTTGAGCGTCACGTCGCCCAAATTCGTTTTGAAGACGACGTCGGCCGTCCGTTCGGCGCCGGTGTTGGGCTGGACGTCGAACCTAAGCGTATAGAGCCCCGGGCCGCTATGAATCCAGTAGGTAGACGCCCCTGACTGCCGACTTATCCAACTCGGCCAAGTCGCTTTTTTGATTTCAAAGATTTGTTTGCTGCTGAGTGTCACCTGATGTTCTCCACCCTTGGCTTCCACCTTTAGCTCTTTGGGATCGAGGGTGAGCTCGGGCTTTGCGCTGCCCGGAGCGATGGTGACTGCCGTGCACTCCTTGCCGTTCAGCACAATGGCCCGATAGCTCTCACTACTATTGCGAACCGTTTCGATGCGGGCTCCCGAAGGGCTGGTTATGCCGCAGCCTTCCAACTCAAACAGGCCGTAAACTAAGAATGCGGTGTAACCATAGGTAACATTCGCTTTCACCGTGGCGTTCTTAATGATCAGGTCGCCCTTCTCTAAATAGATCATTCTCGTGGTATTGATGGTGCAGTCCTCGATCTGCAGCCAGCCGGAGGATACACGAATGCCATTTCCTGTAATGCCACTTTCTATATCACCCGACACCTCCAATGTCAGTGTACCGCTACCTCTGATATATAATCCTCTATTATTCGTTGTAATGGAAGAAGCCATCTTTGATCTGACAGTGTTGTTTCCGATAAGTACGATATGCAATCGATTCTGAGAACCATTGTAGATTCCAGAAGCATCCGACCAGGGCGAATCGATCGTGGCATTATTTAGCGTCAGCGTGTAGGAAGCGGGGTCAAACGTCACCGTGCCGCTCATGACGGCATTGAAGCCGCCCGAGGCGGAGATGTTGGTGTAATTATCGGGGGTGATCCACTTGCCGCCGATCCGGATGTTGTAGCCCTCCGCCGCCGCTGTCTGCGGCGCGATGGCTCCTGCCAGCCCCGCGAGGATGAGCAGCAGGGCGAGGAGCATGTTCTTGTAATGTGTTCTTGAGTCCATAATTCTGATTGTGTTTGGGGGCCTAAAGGCCCGGTTGATGTTGTTGGGGCCTTGCGGCCCGTTGAGATGTTGAGGGGCTTGCGCCCCGTTGAATTGTTGGGGCCTTGCGGCCCGTTGAGATGTTGGGGGCTGCGCCCCGGGTACCCGTGCGCCCTGTAGGGGCGCCGAATCATAGCCCAGGGCGAAACCCCTGGTGTGTGGACGATCGGGGCGCCCCCCCTGGGCGGGGTGGGTATCCGGCCAGCTTCGCCGGCGTCCGCAGACGCCTATTCTTCCGGCAGATGGATGTCGGGATCGCCGTCGCCGGTGCCGGGTTTCTCGGGCTTCTTACCGCCCTCGTCTGGCTGCTTGGGATCTTTCGGATTCTCGCCATCGGGCTTCTTCGGTTCCTTGGGCTGCTTCGGTTCCTTGGGATCCTTCGGCTGCTTGGGTTCCTTCGGTTCCTTGGGTTGCTTGGGATCTTTGGGATCGGCGGGCTTCTTCTGCGCCATCTTCATGCGATGCGTCGTCTTGTAGGCGGCCGTCGTCTTGTTCAGGTCTTTGATCAAGCCGGCGATGGCCCGGCGATCCTCGTCCGTGGCGGCATAGAGGAAGGCGGCTTCGATGTAGCAGCAAACGGTCTCGTAGGCGGCATCGGACTCGGCACGCACCAGCTTCGAGTTGGGCAGGTCGCCGTCCGGCGACTCTACACGTCGCTCTGCGCGCAGCTGAATAAACTCCGTGTTCAGCGTCCCCAGCTGCGAGAGCGCATCGGTCAGCCCCAAAGTGGTCACGTCGGCCGTCTGTGTGCTCAGGTCGTCCAGCAAGCCGCGGATGTTGGCTGTCTCTTCGTCAAAAGCGAGCACCTGAGAGCCGGTGTAGGGCTTCAGCAGGCGGGCCATGCGTGTGGCGGCTTCGGCGACGGTCGCCGTGGGCGAGATCTTCTGGCTGCGTACAGACCCAAGGATGAAGGTCAGCACCTTGTCGCGCTTCTTGTCGCACTCATTGAGCCGCGTGGTGTAGGCCGAATCGGCTATTGTCTTGTTCACCTTGATCTCCTTCTCGCGCCGGCTGTCCCAAGCGGCCATCAGCCCGGCGGGAAGTTTCAGCTTCGTCTGGTCAAAAGCCTTGACCCGCGCATACTGCTCGTTCTGATACTCTACGTGCAACGACAGGGTGAAAACTCCGCTATTGCTCGCATCAATTTTCTCGACCCATGGAAGGTCCTTACTGTTCTCGTTCATAATATCTATCAGTTATTAGTGAAATCTCTCTGTTTATTGGATATGCATACCCGGCATGCGACATGCCAGCCTCACTTTCGATCCAGCGGCCGCGGCATGCGACATGCCAGCCTCACTTTCGACCCAGCGGCCGCGGCATGCGACATGCCAGCGTTACTTTCGACCCAGCGGCCGCGGCATGCGACATGCCGGCGTTACTTTCGACCCAGCGGCCCCGGCATGCGACATGACGGCGAACTTTTGACCCAGCGGCCCCGGCAACTGAGTTGCCAGCTCACTTTTGACCCAGCGCCCCGGCAACCAGAGTTGCCGGGGCGTCAGAGACGGCCTCTGCCAAGTTTGCCAGGTACCCGGCCAGCTTCCCTGCCCCGGCAGGGTGCCGCGCCACCGTCTGCCTGCAACCGCCCCTCGCGACGAGAGAGTTAACCACAGCAAAGCCCCCGAGCCTTCAACGTGCGAAGGTCCGGGGGCTTCTTTCTCTAAAACAGCTACCGCGGCCGCGTTAGAACTCGGCGTTCTTCGGCGTGCGGGGGAAGGGGATCACGTCGCGGATGTTGGCCATGCCCGTCACGAAGAGCAACAGGCGCTCGAAGCCGAGGCCAAAGCCGGAGTGAGGGCAGGCGCCGAAGCGACGCGTGTCGAGGTACCACCACATGTCCTTCATGGGGATATGTAGCTCCTCGATGCGGGTTTGCAGTCGGTCGAAGTCGGCCTCACGCTCGGATCCGCCGATGATCTCGCCGATCTTCGGGAAGAGCACGTCCATGGCGCGCACCGTGCGTCCGTCGTCGTTCTGCTTCATGTAGAAGGCCTTGATCTCCTTCGGGTAATCGGTCAGAATGACAGGTCGCTTGAAGTGCTGCTCCACCAGGAAGCGCTCATGCTCCGCGGCCAGATCGGCGCCCCAATAGATGGGGAATTCGAACCGGGTGCCACCGGCCACAGCCTCTTCCAAGATGCGGATGCCCTCGCCGTAAGCCAGTCGCACGAAGGGCGCCTGGAGGATGCCCTCGAGGCGGGCGATCAGCTCCTTGTCGAACATGTCGTTGAGGAAGCGGAGGTCATCAGCGCAGTGGTCGAGCGCCCACCGGACGCAGTAT
The DNA here is from genome assembly GCA_938036405.1 of uncultured Tannerella sp. GTDB lineage: Bacteria > Bacteroidota > Bacteroidia > Bacteroidales > Tannerellaceae > Tannerella. Next base: position 13 of record CALHPT010000127.1, on the reverse strand, counting down.
TTGATGAACTCCT
>CALHPT010000126.1 GCA_938036405.1 uncultured Tannerella sp. | reverse complement strand
AATTTGAGATGACTTATGGAGGCATTCTATCGAACGCACAAATATCTGGTGACGCATCTGGGGACACCCGTGCGCCGCGGCCTGATGGACGAGGTGGACTGGAGTCGACGCCTGATTGGCATCAAGGGCTGCCGCGAGATCGGTAAGACCACCTTCCTGCTCTCCTACGCCCGCGAACGTTTCCCCCACGACGGCCACGAATGCCTCTACGTCAACCTCAACAACTTTATCTTCACCGAACGCACCCTCACGGACTTCGCAGGCGAATTCTACGCCAACGGCGGCAAGGTGCTCCTCATCGATCAGATCTTCAAGTATCCGAATTGGTCGCGCGAACTGCGGTATTGCTACGATCATTTCTCCAACCTGCGGATCGTCTTCACTGGATCGTCCGTCATGCGTATCAAAGAAGAGAATCACGAGGTGGGAGACATCGTCACCCCGTACTACCTGCACGGCTTCTCCTTCCGCGAATACCTCAACCTCAAGGCCGGTCTCGACCTGCAACCCATCACCTTCGACATGCTCATGCGCGACCGCGACATTATCGCTCGCGACATCATCGACCAAGTCAACCCCGGTGAATACTTCCACGACTACCTTCATCACGGCTTCTACCCCTTCTTTCTCGAGAAGCGCAACTATTCCGAGAACCTGCTCAAGATGATGAACATGACCCTCGAGGTCGACGTGCTCTACATCCGGCAGATCGAGCAGCGCTACCTGCCCAAACTGCGCCGGTTGCTCTACATCATCTCGCAAAACGACTCCTGCACCATCAACATCAGTCAGCTCAGCAAGGAGATCGGCACCTCTCGCGCCACCGTGATGAACTACCTCAAGTATCTCAAGGACGCCCGCATGATTACCCTCCTCTACCCCCGCGGCGAGGAGTTCCCCCAAAAGCCCGTTTACGCCAACCTCTACAACTCCAACCTGCTGCACGTCATCAACCGTCAGACGCAGGACGAGCGCACCGTCAACGAGGCCTTCTTCTTCAACCAACTGATGAAAGACAATCGTGTAAACGCCTATGACCGGCACAACAGCTTTCTGGTCAACGATCGTTACCTCTTTCGCATATCCTACCCCGAAGCGCGCTGGAAAGTCAACCCCGACTTCTACTACGCCGTCAACGAGGTAGAGACCCCTCCCGACGAACCGAACTGCATCCCCCTGTGGATGTTCGGCTTTTTATACTGAGACAATCTCCACTAACTAAATATCCACATATAAGCAATCAGAATATTACACATCAAATAGTACAGAGAGTTATGGCAAGAGAAAAGAAATTTTTGACATGTGACGGTAACCAAGCCGCGGCGCATATCTCGTATATGTTCTCCGAAGTGGCTGCCATTTACCCCATCACACCGTCGTCGACGATGGCCGAATACGTCGACGAATGGGCCGCCGCCGGGCGGAAGAACATCTTCGGCGAAACCGTGTTGGTGCAAGAGATGCAGTCCGAAGGCGGAGCTGCTGGCGCCGTCCACGGATCGCTGCAGGCCGGCGCGCTGACCACCACCTACACGGCTTCACAAGGATTGCTGCTCATGATCCCGAACATGTACAAGATCGCGGGCGAGTTCCTGCCCTGCGTCTTCCACGTTTCCGCACGTACAATCGCCTCGCACGCCCTCTCCATCTTCGGTGACCACCAAGATGTCATGGCCGTGCGTCAGACAGGCTTCGCCATGCTGGCCGAAGGCTCCGTGCAGGAGGTGATGGACTTGGCCGGTGTGGCACACTTGGCTACGCTTAAGTCGCGCATCCCGTTCGTCAGCTTCTTCGACGGCTTCCGCACCTCGCACGAGATCCAGAAGATCGAAATGCTTGACAACGACGACCTCGCTCCGCTCATCGATCAGCAGGCACTGGCCGACTTCCGCGCTCGCGCCCTCAACCCGATGGATCCCGTGGCGCGCGGTATGGCAGAGAATCCCGACCACTTCTTCCAGCACCGTGAGGCCGGCAATCGTTTCTATGAGGACGTGCCCGCCATCGTGGAGGAATACATGGAAGAGATCTACAAGCTCACCGGTCGCAAATACGGCCTATTCGACTATTACGGAGCAAAGGATGCTGACCGCGTCATCATCGCTATGGGTTCCGTTACGGAGGCTGCACGTGAGGCCATCGATTACCTCGTAGCTAACGGCGAGAAAGTCGGCATGGTAGCCGTACACCTCTACCGTCCGTTCTCGGCTAAGCACTTCTTGGCTGCAGTGCCAGAGACAGCAAAGCGCATCGCCGTGCTTGATCGTACGAAGGAGCCGGGTGCCAACGGCGAGCCGCTCTACCTCGACGTGAAAGACTGCTTCTATGGCCGCGAGAATGCTCCGATCATCGTCGGTGGACGCTACGGTCTCAGCTCGAAGGATACTACGCCGGCACAGATCCTCTCTGTCTTCGAAAATCTGGCCATGCCCCTGCCGAAGAACCACTTCACGGTCGGCATCGTGGACGACGTGACCTTCACCTCTCTGCCGATGAAGGAAGAGATCGCGCTCGGTGGCGAAGGCATGTTCGAAGCCAAGTTCTACGGCCTCGGTGCCGACGGTACGGTGGGTGCTAACAAGAACTCGGTGAAGATCATCGGCGACAACACCGATAAGTATTGCCAGGCCTACTTCTCTTACGACTCCAAGAAGTCGGGTGGCTTCACCTGTTCGCACCTCCGCTTCGGCGATCACCCGATCCGCTCGACCTACCTGGTGAACACGCCGAACTTCGTAGCGTGCCACGTGCAGGCCTATTTGCACATGTACGACGTGACCCGCGGTCTCCGCAAGAACGGCTCCTTCCTGCTCAACACCATCTGGGAGGGTGACGATCTGGCGCGCAACCTGCCTAACAAGGTGAAGAAGTACTTCGCCAAGAACAACATCACGGTGTACTACATGAATGCCACAGAGATCGCACAGCAGATCGGCCTTGGCAACCGTACGAACACCATCCTCCAGTCGGCCTTCTTCCGCATCACGGGCGTCATCCCTGTTGACCTGGCTGTGGAGCAGATGAAGAAGTTCATCGTCAAGTCGTACGGTCGCAAGGGCGAGGACGTGGTGAACAAGAACTACGCCGCCGTAGATCGTGGAGGCGAATACAAGCAACTCGTCGTGGATCCCGCTTGGGCCGAACTGCCCGACGATCCGCGCCCTGAAAACGATGATCCGGCCTTCATCAATGAGGTGGTGCGAACCATCAACGCTCAGGATGGCGACTTGCTGCCCGTATCGGCCTTCAAGGGCATTGAGGACGGTACATGGATGCAGGGCACAGCATACTTTGAGAAGCGCGGTGTGGCCACGTTCGTTCCTGAGTGGAACATGGATAACTGTATTCAGTGTAACAAGTGCGCCTACGTCTGCCCCCACGCCTCGATCCGTCCCTTCGTGCTTGATGAGGAGGAACAGAAGGGTGCCAACTTCCCGCAACTGAAGGCTCAAGGCAAGATGTTTGCCGGCATGAACTTCCGCATTCAGGTGGACGTGCTCGACTGTCTCGGCTGCGGCAACTGTGCCGATGTCTGCCCGGGTAAGAAGGGCGAGAAGGCGCTCGTGATGAAGCACCTCGAGACGCAGATGGATCAGGTGCCGAACTGGACCTACTGCGCGGACAAGGTGAAGACAAAGCAGCACCTCGTAGACACGAAGGCCAACGTGAAGAATTCGCAGTTCGCCACGCCGCTCTTCGAGTTCTCCGGCGCCTGCTCGGGTTGCGGTGAGACGCCCTACGTCAAGCTCATCACCCAGCTCTATGGCGACCGCGAGATGGTGGCCAACGCCACGGGTTGCTCTTCGATCTACTCCGGCTCCGTACCCTCCACGCCGTACACGAAGAACGATATGGGCCGCGGTCCGGCTTGGGCCAACTCCCTCTTCGAGGACTTCTGCGAGTTCGGCCTCGGCATGGAACTGGCTAACGAGAAGATGCGTGATCGCATCGTGAAGCTCTTCAAGCAAGCTATCGAGAACGAACACACTCCGGCTGACGCTAAAGAGCTGATGCAGGCGTGGATCGACAACATGTTCGACGCCGATAAGACGAAGGAGTTGGCTCCGCAACTCGAGGCCATGATCGACCGTGGCATCAAGGAGGTTGATTGCTCCGTATGCAAGGAGTTGAAGGGCTTGACCCAATACCTCGTGAAGCGCAGCCAGTGGATCATCGGTGGCGACGGTGCCTCGTACGACATCGGTTACGGCGGTCTCGACCACGTCATCGCCAGCGGTAAGGACGTCAACATCCTCGTGCTCGACACCGAGGTGTACTCCAACACCGGTGGACAGTCGTCCAAGTCTACACCCGTAGGCGCCATCGCGAAGTTTGCCGCCGCCGGTAAGCGTGTCCGCAAGAAAGATCTCGGTCTCATGGCCACCACCTACGGCTATGTCTACGTAGCCCAAGTCGCTATGGGCGCCGACCAGGCACATACGCTCAAGGCCATCCGCGAGGCTGAGGCTTACCCCGGACCTTCGCTCATCATCGCCTACTCGCCTTGTATCAATCATGGTTTGAAGGCTGGCATGGGTAAGAGCCAAGCAGAGCAAGAACGGGCCGTAGCTTGCGGTTACTGGCATCTCTGGCGCTACGATCCGCGTCTCGAAGCCGAGGGCAAGAACCCCTTCATGCTCGACAGCAAGGCGCCGAACTTCGACGAGTTCCAGAACTTCCTCAAGGGCGAGGTGCGTTACGCCTCCGTCATGAAGCAGTATCCCGCCGAGGCCGCCGAGCTCTTCAAAGCCGCCGAGGAGAACGCCCGCTGGCGTTACCGCAACTATCAGCGCATGGCCTCGAACGAGTTCTGGGCGCTGGGACAATAAACTCGCAAGGCAGAAGCATCTCCACAGGACGTAGCGCGGTCTCGTTTCCTTGACCCGCTACACCCTTCGGGGCGTCTCTTTTCTTCGCAAAGAAGGAAGGGGGCGCCCCGATTTTTTTGCTAGAGAGGGCCTGCGGGCCCCGGCGAAGTTTTTCCCAGGTACTTATTTAAGACCGATCATGTATCCGGCTAACCTCACCGAGGCCGGGGAAGATGGCCGGGTACGTGTGGGGGTGGAAAAGGGGGTACTTTTTTCTTTGCTCCACCGGTTGCTGACCGATATTTGTCTTGCGGGGGCTTCAATATCGGTGCGCGTGCGCTTCTTTTGCAGGCGATTTTGAACAACCCGGCGGCGCACGCACGCGACGCCCTACATTTTCTACAGATATGATTCCTCAATGGCTCATCGCGGCCACAAACTCAGGCTGTGGCAAGACCACATTCACCATCGGGCTACTGCGCGCACTCCGGCGACGCGGGCTCTCCGTGCAACCTTTCAAATGTGGGCCGGACTATATCGACGCACGCTATCACACCCGGGCCGCGGGCCTGACGTCCGTGAACCTCGACACTTGGATGGCGTCGCCCGATCATATACAATATATATATGGCAAATACGGCGGGTCGGCCGATGCGTGCGTGGCCGAGGGCGTGATGGGGCTTTTTGACGGCTTCGACAAGACACGCGGAAGCTCGTCCGAGGTGGCGCGACTGCTCCGACTGCCGGTCGTGCTCGTCGTCAATGCCCGTTCGACGGCCTACTCCGTGGCGGCTCTCATCCACGGCTTTGCGCACTTTGATCCGCGTGTCGAGGTGGCCGGCGTGGTCTTTAATCTGGTCGCCTCGGCGTCGCACGCCGCTTACCTCCGCGAGGCGTGTGCCGACGTCGGTGTGCCTTGCCTCGGCTGCCTGCCTCGGCTGGCGGAGTTAGAGGTGCCTTCGCGACACCTCGGGCTGACGCTCGATACGAATTTCCAACTCGAGCAATGGATCGATCGCGTAGCCGACACCGTCGAGCAGCACGTCGACCTGGATCATTTGCTCAGCGTCTGCCGTCGCCCCACGCCCCCCGCCGGCGAGGCCCCGCAACCCATGCGCCCCCTCGGACGCGTGGCCGTGGCCGACGATGAGGCGTTTGCCTTCGTCTATCGCGAGAACATCGCCAGACTCGAGCAGGCCGCCGAGGTCGTCCGCTTCAGCCCGATGCGAGACGAACAGCTGCCGGAGGCCGATCTGGTCTACCTGCCGGGCGGATACCCCGAGTTCCATCTCGACGCCCTCACGGCGAACACCCCGATGCGCGACGCGATCTGTCGCTATGCCGAGCGCGGCGGACGGATACTGGCCGAATGCGGCGGCATGATGTATCTCTGTCGCGCCGTGACGGGGATGGACGGCGTGCGGCGGGAGATGGTCGGCATCCTCGCTCAGGACGCCACGATGGAGGGCATGCGGCTGCGCCTCGGCTATCGCCGTTTCGAGCTTGGCGGGACAGACTGGCGCGGCCACGAGTTCCACTACTCCTCGGTCGTTCCCTCGCCCGACGTCCCGCCCAGCGTCGCCCAGCAGTACAATGCCAAGGGCGGCACGGTCGATACCCCCGTTTATCGCCACGTCAATGTCCTGGCCAGCTACACCCACCTCTATTGGGGCGAGTCCGACATCTCGACGCTGTTCGGATAGGGGAGGAGGGTTAATGATTCATAGCAATGAATTTCGGAGGTGTTTTTTTGATGGGTATCCGGCTGTAGGGGCGTATCGCATACGCCCCTTGGACGGCCCCGCTTGTCATCAGGATCATCTTTTCTTCCCTTGATGGAAGAAAAGAAGCAAAAGAAGATCAAGGCCTCACCGAGGCCGAGGAAGTTGGCCGGATACGTGATCGGTCTTAAAAATGTACCGGGAAAAACTTCCCAGCCCCTTTTCCCATTTCCACACGTACTCGGCTATCTTCGCCGGCGGCCGCAGCCGCCTTGATTTTCTTTTGTTTCTTTTCTTGTATCAAGACAAGAAAAGAAGGTAAGGCGGCGGGGCGAAGCCCCCAAAGAGATCATACCAATCCTTGTCCCTTATTGGATGCAATACGCCCCTACCCGGGCACATCCCATCTGTTTTTTTGAAGAGAACATTTGCCCGATACCTCAACCCATATTTCGTTTTTAGCTTTTCATTTTTCCCTTTCAATGAGATACTTCATTTGGCTATCATACACCGGTGGCGCCTACTGCGGCTGGCAGCGACAGCCCAACGGCATGAGTGTGCAACAGCGCGTGGAGGAGGCCCTGGCCACCGTCCTGCGTCGGCCTACGCCCCTCACCGGGGCCGGGCGTACAGACGCCGGCGTGCATGCCCGACGCATGGCGGCGCACTTAGATACGGACGTCCCGATCGACGATCCCGCCGGGTTGGTGGGTCGGCTCAACCGACTCCTGCCGCCCGACATCGCCGTGTGGAGCCTCGACACCGTGCGGCCCGACGCCCACGCCCGTTTTTCGGCTACGGCGCGCACCTATGAGTACACCGTGACGGGTATCAAAGACCCCTTCGCGCCGCCGGCCGTACACCGCATGGCCCTGCGAGGCGTCGATTTTGAGGCTATGAACCGTGCCGCGGCGACGCTGCTGGACTATCGCGACTTCACCTCTTTCAGCAAGTTACACACCGATGTAAAGACGAATCTCTGCCACGTGACGCGGGCCGAATGGCGACGCCAGGGCGACCGCTGGACGTTCACGATCACGGCCGACCGCTTCCTGCGCAACATGGTCCGCGCCATCGTCGGCACTCTCTTCGAAGTGGGGCGCGGCCGACTGAGCGAGGAGGGCTTTCGACACGTGATCGAAGCCCTCGACCGCAGTCAGGCGGGCGACTCGGCCGCGGCGGAAGGTCTCGCACTCGTCGAGGTGCACTATCCGGCCGACATCTTTCTGTAACCCCCACCGCCCTCTCCTTGGGCGCCTCAAATCCCGCTCCGGAAGCGGCTTTTGACTTTTGCGAGATTGGTCTACTTTTGCGGCCGGTTTAATTTTCAACGATTTACAGTAATAACAGAATAAGAAAATGATTAACTCTCAAGACATCAAGAAAGGGACCTGTATCCGCCTCGACGGCAAGCTCTACTTCTGCATCGACTTCCTTCACGTAAAGCCCGGCAAAGGCAATACGATCATGCGTACGACCCTGAAAGACGTCGTTCGCGGCAATGTGATCGAACGCCGATTCAACATCGGGGAGAAGCTCGAAGACGTACGCGTGGAGCGTCGCCCGTACCAGTACCTTTACCAAGAGGGCGAAGAGTTTATCTTCATGAATCAGGAAACTTTCGAGCAAATCCCTATTGCCAAGTCGCTGATCAACGGGGTAGACTTTATGAAAGAAGGTCAGATCGTAGACGTCGTTTCGGATGCCTCTACGGACACGATCCTCTTTGCCGACATGCCCATCAAAGTGCAGCTGGCCGTGACGTACACCGAGCCGGGCATCAAGGGAGACACGGCGACGAACACGCTGAAGCCGGCCAAGGTCGAGTCAGGCGCTGAAGTGCGCGTGCCGCTCTTCATCAACGAAGGGGATGTGATCGAGATCAACACCCAGGACGGATCCTACACGGGTCGCGTGAAGTGACGCGCGTCGCCGTCCTATACCTATTATATATAGGGGTGCGGCAAGGGGGAGCATACGCATGCTCGCCCCGTTTGTCAATCACCCGTAGCGGTTACTTGCCATTCGTAACGCGTAACGATTGGGCGCAATGGACGACAGGCTGCGCATCAAGGAGTTGGCCGAGGAAGATCGGCCGCGAGAGAAAATGCGGCTCAAAGGGGCCGCTGCGCTGAGTGACGCCGAGCTGATCGCGATCTTGATCGGATCCGGCAGCAGTGCCGAAACGGCCGTACAGCTCTCGCAGCGTATCCTCGGCACCGTCGATAACAGTCTCGGGCGGCTCGCCCGCCTGACCGTCGACGAGCTGATGGCTTTTCGTGGCATTGGCGAGGCGAAAGCCATCACCATCGCCGCCGCGATGGAGCTGGGGCGGCGCAAGGGGCTCACCAACGACGACGCGGACCGCGACACGATCCGCAGCAGCGCCGAAGCCTTTCGCCTCTTCCATCCGCACCTCTGCGACTTGCCGCACGAGGAACTCTGGGCGGCCTTCACCAATCGCAGCGCCAAGGTCATCGCCCGGACGATGATCAGTCGCGGCGGCACGGATCATACCTCCGCCGACGTGCTGATCGTCCTCAAAGCAGCGATCAACAACCTCTGCTCGGGCATTGTGCTTTGCCACAACCATCCCTCAGGCGATCCCCGCCCCAGTAGGCAGGACGACGCCCTGACCGATCGCATCGCCCGCGCCGCTGCGCTCCTCGGCATCCAGCTGATTGATCATATCATTCTCTGCGACAAGCGATATTATAGTTACGCCGACGAAGGTCGCCTGTCGCGCACCTAACTCATCGATCGGCTTCGGAGCGTGCCTCTTTCGGCTCACCCGTTGCGGGCGCAGCCCGCAACTCGCTTGGTCTTGAGGCCAAACGACCGTAGCCCCCGAGGACGTGCCCATTTTTGCATTCCGCAGGTCTGCATGAATGTTTTTTTAGTGCCTTTTCGACTAAGGTGCCGCGGGCGAAGCCCGCAAACTCGCTTGGTTTTGAGGCCAAACGACCGTCGCCCCCGAGGACGTGCCCATTTTTGCAGTCCGGAGGTCTGCATGATTGTTTTTTAGCGCCTTTTCGGCTAAGGTTTTGCGGGTGCAGCCCGCAAACTACCCGGCCGAAGGCCGTAACTACCGGCGCTCCGGAGAGCGCCCTAAATCCCGCAGTCCGCAGGGCTGCATAACTACTTTTTTATCCCCATTATGGACAACGAGTTCCTGAGAATAGAAGAAGAGATCGTGAAGGTCCTTCGCACCGTTTTTGACCCCGAAATACCCGTCAATATTTATGACCTGGGGCTAGTCTACCGCGTCGAAGTCGACGACGATAAGGATGTGACGATCGACATGACCTTCACCGCGCCCAGTTGCCCAGCCGCCGACTTTATCTTGGACGATGTGCAGCAAAAAGTGGAGGGCATCGCCGGTGTGCATGGCGTGACGATCAATCTTGTCTTTGAGCCCGAGTGGAACAAGGATATGATGACCGACGAGGCTAAGCTCGAGCTGGGGCTATTCTAATCCCGCTCCTCCGCCAACCTGCTCTCCGTGAAGAAGATCTATTTTGCCTCCGACGCCCACCTCGGCAACCGTTACGCTGCCGACCCTATGGCCGACGAGAAGCGGCTCGTCCGCTGGATGGACCGCATCGCCCCGGATGCCGCGGCCATCTATTTTCTGGGTGACATGTTCGACTATTGGTACGAGTATCGATACGTCGTGCCCCGCGGCCACGTGCGTTTTCTGGGTAAACTGGCCGAGCTGCACGACGCCGGCGTGGAAATCCACCTCTTCATCGGCAACCATGACATTTGGATGTTCGATTACCTACCCGCCGAGGTGGGCGCTGTCATCCATCGTGGCCCGCTGACTGTGGAGCTGCTCGGCCGTCGCTTTTTCCTCGCTCACGGCGATGAGGTGGGCTACCAGCCCCGAAAATACCGCTTCATCCAGCGCATCTTTCGCAATCGACTCTGTCAAGTGCTCTATGCTGGGATCCATCCGCGGTGGACGTTCGGTTTTGCCCGGGGATGGTCGCTCAGCAGCCGTCGCAAAGGCCTCGCCGACACACGTCGCGCAGCCGCACAGGAACGCAACACGCGCTCGCTCGATGCCTTTGCCCGCACTTACTTGGAGTCCCATCCCGATACGGATTTCTTCCTCTTCGGCCATCTTCATCTCATGCTCGACCGCCAGCTCACGCCCCACACCCGCATGATTGTCCTCGGCGACTGGATGCAGTATTTTTCCTATGCCGTCTGGGACGGCCTCGAGCTCCGTCTGCTTCAAGACGAAGGCTGACCGCATTTCCACCCACATTTCCCGCCGCGCGAAATGACTCTTCGGAGATTACGTCTCGTTTCCCACCTCTGTGAAGCGTTTTTCGGAAAACTTGATCGATTTGCCGCCGTGGAAAGGATTTGCGGTGAGCCTTGATCGGGCTTTCGTCTCGGTTAAGCATTTCATCAGACAACTGATTGGGTTGGTGTTTCTGTATGATGCATCATAAAGCCCCGGACCGGTTTTGAGAATCAACCAGTTTTTTATGAAACGCTGCGAGGCGTTTTTTCCACCCCGTTTTTAGTTCCACACGCATGTCTTTACTTTGTGCCCGCATTTACAGCACACAGAAATTCAAATAGCAACAATGATAAAAGTCACATTCCCGGATCACTCCGTAAAAGAATTTGCAGAGGGAACGACCTCCATGCAGATAGCCGAAAGCATCAGCCCTAGACTGGCTAAAGAGGTGCTCGCGGCTAAAGTCAACGGCACCGTTTGGGATCTCACCCGACCTCTCAACGAAGACGCCGAAGTTCAGCTCCTCAAGTGGGACGATGAAGGCGGTAAGCACACTTACTGGCACTCCAGCGCTCACCTCATGGCCGAAGCCCTCCAACAGCTCTATCCCGACGTTAAGTTCGGTATCGGCCCCGCCATCGAAAACGGTTTCTATTACGACGTCGATCTGGGCGACCGCACCATCACCGACGAAGATTTCTCACGCATCGAAGCCCGCATGCAGGAACTGGCAGCCCGCGCCGAACCAATCGTGCGCAAAAGCATATCCAAGGATGACGCCATGAAGATGTTTGGCGACCGTGGGGAAGTCTACAAAACGGAACTAATCAGCGAGCTGGAAGACGGCAAAATCTCTACCTATACGCAAGGCACTTTTACCGATCTCTGTCGTGGCCCGCACGTTCCGGATACGTCGTACATCAAGGCGGTCAAGATTACCAGTGTGGCCGGTGCATATTGGCGCGGCGACGAGAAACGTAAGCAGTTGGTGCGCCTCTACGGCATCACTTTCCCCAAAAAGAAGCTCCTCGACGACTATCTCGCCATGCTGGAGGAAGCTAAGAAGCGTGACCATCGTAAAGTGGGCCGCGAGCTGGAGCTTTTTACCTTCTCTCCATCCGTCGGAGCCGGTCTGCCTTTATGGCTCCCCCGCGGGACACAGCTTCGACTCAAACTTGAGGAGTTCCTCAAGCAGATCCAAAAGAAATACGGCTACAAGCAGGTTATGACTCCTCACATCGGCAGCAAACACCTCTACGTCACCTCCGGCCACTATGCCAAATACGGCAAGGACTCTTTCCAACCTATCCACACGCCGCAGGAAGGCGAAGAGTTCCTCCTCAAGCCAATGAACTGCCCGCATCACTGTGAAATCTACAAGACCTTCCCCCGTTCCTACCGTGACCTGCCGCTACGCTTAGCCGAATTCGGAACAGTCTATCGTTACGAACAGAGCGGTGAGCTGCATGGCTTGACCCGCGTCCGTGGCTTCACGCAGGACGACGCCCACATCTTCTGTCGCCCCGATCAACTCAAAGACGAGTTCCTCAAGGTGATGGACATCATCTTCATCATCTTCAAAGCGCTCAACTTTGAGAGCTTCGAGGCGCAGATCTCTCTTCGCGATCCTAATAACAAAGAGAAATATATTGGCTCTGACGAAAACTGGGAGAAGGCCGAACGTGCTATCATCGAAGCCTGTGAAGAGAAAGGTTTGCCGGCTAAGGTGGAGCTTGGCGAAGCTGCCTTCTATGGTCCTAAGCTTGACTTTATGGTTAAGGACGCCATTGGACGCCGTTGGCAGCTGGGCACCATTCAAGTAGACTACAACCTGCCTGAGCGGTTCGAGTTGGAATACACCGGCGAGGATAACTGCAAGCATCGCCCGGTAATGATTCACCGTGCGCCCTTCGGGTCCATCGAACGCTTTGTCGCTGTACTTATCGAACATACCGGTGGCAAGTTTCCCATTTGGCTTACCCCCGACCAAGTCGTCGTGCTTCCCGTGGGCGAACGCTTTAACGACTATGCTCATCGCGTGGCTAAAGAGCTGGGGCTGCATGACATCCGTGTTCTCGTGGACGACCGTAATGAGAAGATAGGTCGCAAGATTCGCGACAATGAACTTAAGCGTATCCCCTATATGCTTGTAGTCGGAGAGAAAGAGCAGGAAAACAATTCTGTATCTGTCAGGAAACAAGGCGAGGGCGATAAGGGAGTAATGGAAATTTCTACATTTGCCGCGCTTTTAACAGACGAGATCAATGATATGATGCATCTCTGGGAAAAAGAACAGATAAATTGATTTCACCGTACAATTTAAAAAGGAGGATTAATTACTCATTTGGATACGAGAAATAAGATGAGAAACGACAAACTGAAGGATCAATACCGGATCAACGAACGGATTCGGGTACCTGAGGTGCGCTTGGTTGGCGAGAATGTGACTAACGGAGTTTATCCGATAGAAAAAGCATTGCAAATAGCGGAGAGTCATGAGATGGATCTGGTGGAGATCTCTCCCAACGCCGATCCCCCGGTGTGTAGAATCACCGACTATCAGAAGTTTCTTTATCAGCAGAAAAAGCGGCAGAAAGAGCAAAAAGCTAAATCGGTGAGAGTCGTTGTGAAGGAGATCCGCTTCGGGCCGCAAACTGACGATCACGATTACAACTTCAAGCTCAAGCACGCCAAAGGCTTCCTCAGCGAAGGCGACAAAGTCAAGGCTTATGTCTTCTTCCGTGGACGAAGCATCCTCTTCAAGGAACAAGGTGAAGTACTGCTCCTGCGTTTCGCCAACGATCTCGAGGACTATGGCAAGGTGGAATCCATGCCCGTGCTCGAAGGTAAGCGCATGACGATGTATCTCGCGCCCAAAAAGGCTCCCGTCAAGAAGGAGAAAGAGGAATTGCCCGAAGCTCCCGCCGTGGAAGTCGAAACCACGACCGAAGAACAGCCTGCACCCGCCAAGAAAACGCCGCAGGTCAAGGAGCGTCGCGAATACACCGGTCCCAAAGTAGAAGGCGAAGACTTCTAAATCCATGCGGATCGCGGTGCCGCTCACGGCAATTCAGCCTGAAAAGCGGCTCCCCCGCCTAATCCATTTGATAAATCCGAACTGAAAAGTGATGTTCTCGGCGGAACTACCCCAGTTTCCATACATCACTAAAAAGCATCCGTCGAGGCGCTTACCCTTGTTTGTTTTATTATACGTCGCGCGTTGTGCCAGGTATGCGCAACCGCACACATTATTCATCATTTAATTCACAAACAAATGCCTAAAGTAAAGACTAATTCTGGTGCTAAGAAGCGTTTCGCCCTCACCGGAACCGGTAAGATCAAGAGAAAGCACGCTTTCCACAGCCACATTCTCACGAAGAAGACGAAGAAGCAAAAACGTAACCTCTGCAAGGTTGGTCTCGTGGCC